>NZ_MQTY02000174.1:0-544 GCF_016082285.1 Spiroplasma sp. Moj | reverse complement strand
TTTTTAACACCAACTGAAGCTGTGTTAAAATTTTTAAAAGACTAACTGGTCTAAAATGTATATGGTACCTCACAAATTGAACGAGAATTAACAACCAAATAGTCATATACTCGATAAAATAACCGCAAAGTGGTGCGGGGATTATTACGAGTATAACTTGTTAGTAATTGTAATTCATTAGCTGGTAAAACTAATCCAACTTGTAAAAATAAATTATTTAAAATTTGTTGAATTTCAAAATTACTATATTCTTCAAAATAAAAAACAGTTGTAAAACGATTCAATAATGGTTGTGGAATTTGATATAACAAAGTTGTTGCTGCTAAAAATGTAAACAGTGGCAATGATAATGTTACATTTTTAGTATTATAATCTTTTCCTAAAATTAAGTTTAAGCAATTGTCTTCTAGAGCCGGATATAATGTTTCGCTTACTTCTTGACTAATAACATGAATTTCATCAATAGACTTCTTGCATAACCTATTAAAATAATTGTAAATATTTTTAAAAAGATACTAATAGCAAATTATAATTTTAATTAATT
>NZ_MQTY02000173.1:0-584 GCF_016082285.1 Spiroplasma sp. Moj | reverse complement strand
AAATATATTTTATAGAAATTTTAAAATAACTAGGTTATGCAAGAAGTCTAATAAATGATGACCAAAAAAATACTTTATTAATTATGATAATAACTTTAAATAAAAAGGTGACAAGTTTAAGTTATCAGGTTAGATAAGCATTAAAGAGTTTTAATTTAAAACTCTTTTTTTATTTAGATAGGTAATTTCCTTGCTTTTTTTTTTTTTTATATATATAATGAAGAATAAGGCGATAAATTAATTTTGAAAAATTATAAATATAGTCTTAATTAAATAAGTATCAATAATGTTATTCAAAAGAAAGAGAAGGAATTACTAATGTTTACTGCTTATATTTTTATATACTTATATGATATAGTTATTAATTTTTTTACTACAAAATGAATTTATCTATTTATTAAACAAAATAATTTATTAAACAAAATAATCCTCCTCCGGCACTATTTTAATTTTATTCTAAAATAAAAAAATTAAAGTGCAAGAAATAGGAGAAAAAACATGAAAAAATTATTAAATGTTTTAGGTGTTGTAACTTTAGTCGGCACTGGTGTATCAAATATTGTAGCATGTCATACAAAGACTAA
>NZ_MQTY02000172.1:0-594 GCF_016082285.1 Spiroplasma sp. Moj | reverse complement strand
GTTCTAAATTCAAATATCCTCAACGATTTATCATAATCAATATTTTTTCTAATTCACCCATAGTGTATCAACTCCTTACCAACCACTTTTGTCTTACTGGCAGGGTGGGTTTTTTTCTTTTTTGGGTTCCGCAGCATAAGCAATACTAATATAATAAGTTTTAAAATTTATTAAATACTTAATATACTTATATCTTAAATTTTAGAATATTTAATACGTTATTAAATAGTTTGTTTTAGTTTAGTATCGGAAGGATCTTGGAATTATATTAGAAGAAAATAGATAATAAAAATAGGTGATTTGCCAAATAGCAAAAATGACATGATGAAGACCATATCTTATGTTTGTTTATTCGTTGTCTTGCTACAACTCTGGTTTTATGCAAGTTCTTATGCTTTATTGATAGGGGTGTGAAGAACTTGATAGGGGTTTAGTTTAAGTTGTCTAATTCCACTAATAATTGTTTTAGTTCTTCTTCGGATAATTTTGGTGGATCTGTGAGGTACCATATACATTTTAGACCAGTTAGTCTTTTAAAAATTTTAACACAGCTTCAGTTGGTGTTAAAAAATTTATGCTTTTATGTCGCCTAAC
>NZ_MQTY02000171.1:0-620 GCF_016082285.1 Spiroplasma sp. Moj | reverse complement strand
AAATATATTTTATAGGAATTTTAAAATAACTAGGTTATGCAAGAAGTCTAATATAAGATAAAATATGTTGGGCTGTATGATTTTTTGTAATTTTAATTCGACGTTCAACATCTATTTTTTGGATTAATACGTCATTAATTTCAATTGTTGTACCATTAGTATCAACAAGATGAAGATATATTTTTTTGTAAATTTGTTTATTTAAGTCAAAAACAGAAATTTTATGGTCTTTCTTAATTAATATTTCTGTATCAGAAATTTGACCCCCGCCAATGGCATAAAAAACAGTGTGATCAAAAGCAATAAATCCAATTCCATTTAATGTGGTAACTGGATAACCATTTGCATCAAATAATGCTAAAACTGTTCCAATGTCAGTTGTTTGGTTATAACTAAGAAAAGTGGTAAGGGGAAGATTAACACTATTATTTTGTTTTTTCAAGGTACTTCATAATAATTCAATTTGTTCATTAGTCATAATATATCGGTTTCTCTCTTAATATTAAATTATATGTTATATTTGTAAATTGTAAATAAAGGAAAAGAAAAATTTATGTGAAAACCATATACATTTTAGACCACTCATTTAGTCTTTAAATTAGAATGGAGATTAAAATGAA
>NZ_MQTY02000170.1:0-629 GCF_016082285.1 Spiroplasma sp. Moj | reverse complement strand
TATCAAATTTCATAATTTTAGATTCCTATAATTTCTATTTTAAATATATTTTATAGGAATTTTAAAATAACTAGGTTATGCAAGAAGTCTAATATATAAAAATTCGGTAAGACAAAAAAGTAAATCACATAAATCCTTCTTATTTTCTTACAAATCGTTTTTTTATTACCCTAAGGCAAATGTTTTACAATTGCATTATAAAAAAATTGATATAATTTACCTGTTAAGGTAATAAATGATAAATTTTACAACTTAGAAAGGGTAAAAAACTATGTTATTTTTAACAAATATAACAAAATCACAAGAAATTTGAAACAAAATTATTTCAATTGGAATGCCATCAACAATTGCTGTTATCGTAATTATTTTATTATGTTTAATTATTAAATATCTTAAAATTAAACGAATTATTTATAAAATTATTTTATTAGTAATTATTGCTTTAATTTGTATTGCAATTTGATATTTTAAAGATGATATCTTAGGAATTGTTTCAGAATATATTAAAATTGAAAACATAAAAACATTATAAAGCTAATAAAATAAAAATAAATTTATAAAAAGACTGATTGAAATCAGTCTTTTTAAATAGACTTCTTGCATAACCTAGTTATTTTAAAATTCCTATA
>NZ_MQTY02000017.1:0-13846 GCF_016082285.1 Spiroplasma sp. Moj | reverse complement strand
TCAAAAACAAACAAAAGATTATATTATTTATTTTCATTTAATGATTTCATTTTAATGTTGATAAAATGAATGAATTTGACTAGAAGAAGTTCCTAGCTTTATATATAATTTGCTTAAAATTTGTATTTCGAATAATGATTAGAGATATTCGATAATAATCTTCTGTGTATCAGTAGACTCAAGTGAAACAATTCATACCCAATTATATTGTTTCACTCTCCCTTATACGTACTATATTACTTAATGATTAATTAAAATTATACATGTTTTATATGTAAGTATTTATATATGCATATTTCTATTCATTTAACACCTATTTTAAATGAGTTCACTTTCACCTGAATTTTTTCTCTTTAGAACTTCATTCCATTAGCAAAATCGCTTTAGTGCAGTTGAATTCGTTGATTCCGGTAACACTTCTTTTTTTTACTATTACTATTAATAAAAGCATTTAAAATTTTATAATTTTCTCAAATTGTGTGAGCTATGTAACAATGTATTTAAGTAGTACTTAGAAAGCACATGGATTTAGTTTCATTGAATTAGGTGGAAGTAATTATAAAAAATTAATTTAAAAAACTATTGCAACCAAAACAATTCTAAATTGCAATAAGTTGAATTGCCTGNNTNNANNCTNCNTTTTATTATTTATANNNATANNNATTCATTTACAGTTAAAAGCTTAAATGTTTTTTAAAAAAATGCTATTGAATGAACAAGCAAACATGAATATTTTATCAAAATACAGTCTAAAGCATATTTTAGCTTTGGCTATAAGTGTTTCCATTTGTATAAAATCATAAATATTTATAAATAATAATATTAAATAGATTAAGCAGAATAACTAAAGCTTAGTCGAACTGAAGAATTGTATGGCATGAAATGANAATTANTNCAGAAAAATATCGTAANCATAGAAAACGATTTAGTTTAAGATTTAATTTAATTGCTTCAATTTATAATTTGCAATTATTNTTTGCAATTATTATAGATAGCATAGAAGATGTATTTAAAATTAAATAATTTAAATAAAAAAGTCATTTTTCGTTGTAGGAAAATATTAAATTTTTAAATAAAAGACATAATTAATTAAAATTATAATTTGCTATTAGTATCTTTTTAAAAATATTTACAATTATTTTAATAGGTTATGCAAGAAGTCTATTNTATANTTNAATTTATAATTTATTGTTTGATATAATATAATAAATTAATAAAAGAGGAGTTTTATAAAATGATTGAAGATACAATAATTGCTCCAGCAACTGCAATGGTAAAGCAAGCAATTGCAATTATTCGCATGTCTGGAGTGGATAGTTATAAAATTATTAATAAAGTTTTTTCAAAAAAAATTATTCCACACGGAAATCAAATTTACTATGGTTATTTAAGAGATGGCAAAGAAATTATTGACCAAGTTATTTTGGTTTGTTTTCAAAAACCTAATTCTTTTACTGGAGAAGATATTATTGAAATTAATTGCCATGGTGGCGTATTAGTTACAAATAATATTATTAAGTTATTACTAAAAAATGGAGCACGTTTAGCAAATAAAGGTGAATTTTCACAACGAGCGTTTTTAAATGGAAAACTTAATTTAATTCAGACAGATGCTATTAATAACTTAGTTAATGCGACAAATGATACTAGTGCAAAAATAGCTTTGAATAATTTGCAAAATAAAAATAATTATTTAATTATTACATATCGTGATGAATTATTAGATATCATTGCAAATATTGAAGTAAATATTGATTGTCCTGAATATGATGGTGTTGGTGATTTAACTACACAAGAATTAAACCAACGGTTATTAATTTTAAAACAAAAAATTAATGATTTAGTTAAAATTAGTAAAGTTGGAAAAATGATTGATGATGGTATTAATGTCTTAATTTTAGGAAAGCCAAATGTTGGAAAATCATCATTATTAAATGCATTAATGAACGAAAATAAAGCTATTGTTTCTGATTTGCCAGGAACAACAAGAGATATTGTTGAAGGAAAGATTAATTTAGGACCATTAACATTAAATATTATTGATACAGCTGGCTTACGTGAGACAGTTGATAAAATTGAGCAAATTGGAATTGATAAAGCATGTCAACAAGTTATTAATGCTGATTTAATTTTAATTGTTGCTGATAATTATGCTGATTTAATGAATTTAAGTCCCGAACTTAAAAAACTAATTAAAAATAAAGAATATTTGTTAGTTTTAAATAAAAGCGATTTACTTAATATGCAAGTACAAAATGAAAATTTGCAACAAAATATTCTTTTAATTTCAGCATTAAACCGAGATATCAAGTCTCTTATTGATAAAATTTTAAATTTATATAAAACAGCCCAGATTACAAAAGATGATCAACTAGTTTTGTCAAATATAAAACAAATTTCTTTATTAGAGAAGGTAGCAAATTCAATAAAAAATGCATATAATAATAGTACGAGTGGATTTCCGGTTGATATTATTAATGTTGACTTACATGAGGCTTGAGAAATATTGGGTGATATTCTAGGTGAAAACTATGAAGAAGACTTATTAACAACAATTTTTAGTAAGTATTGCCTAGGAAAATAGGAGGAAAATATGCAAGGAATTTTTGACACACATTGTCATTTAATGTCACATGAATATGAGAACGAAGAAACATCAGCTATTATTGCTGATGCTAAAATTAGTGGCGTGTTTTGACTTAATAATGTTGGTTATGATTTAGATTCTAGCCAAGCAGCAGTTCGCCATGCAATGCATTATGATAATGTTTTTGCAACAATTGGGTTTCATCCAGCTGATGTTGCTAAATATGGGTTTTCAGATTTAGAGAAATTAGATCAATTATTAAATAGTGATAAAGTAATTGCTGTTGGCGAAATTGGTTTAGATTATTTTCATAAAACTGTTTCTCCAGATTTACAAAAGCATTGATTTATTAAACAAATTGAATTAGCAAAACAACATAATCTTCCACTTGCCATTCATTGCCGTGATGCTTATGAAGATTGTTATGAAATATTAAAAGAACAAAAAATAACACAAGGTTTGATGCATTGTTATAATGGAACAATTCAAATGGCTCAAAAATTTTTAGATTTAGGATTTTATCTTTCGTTTGCTGGTAATATTACTTTTAAAAATGCTCAGGAATTACGGGAAGTTGCTAAAATGGTACCATTAAATAAAATTTTAGTGGAAACTGATGCACCATATTTAACTCCTGATCCATATCGAGGGAAAAAGAATTATCCTAAATTTATTATGTATACAGTTAAAAAATTAGCAGAATTAAAGAATATGCCGGTTGAAGAAATGATTCGTATTACTAATAAGAATGCACGCAAGTTATTTAATCTTGATTAATTTTTAATTTCAAATTTAAAAATTACAAAAAAAATATTAGGTTAACCTAATATTTTTTTTGCTTCAATTTATTTTCTTTTTTTACCTAATGACGATAATAATCCTTTTTCTTGGAAATTATATAAACCATTTTCGATGTTTTTCTTAATTGTTTTTTCAAAGATTTTTGTTCCTTCGATAACACAATTTAATGGATCTGAAGCTATTTTAGTTGGTAATTGGAAAATATCAAAGAAATATTTATCAATATTTCTAATTAAAGCTCCTCCTCCACAGATTGTAATTCCATTTCTCATAATATCACCAGCTAATTCTGGTGGTGTATTTTCTAATAATTCAATTACTAAATCTGTAATTTTAGAAAATGCATTTAATAAAACATTTCTAATTTCTTCTGAAAAGATTTTTGCTTCTTTTGGTAATCCTGAAACAATATCACGTCCGTAGATTTGCATTGATCTTTCGTTATGGTATTTAACTAATGAACCAATAAATTTTTTAACATTTTCAGCTGTTTTTTGCCCAATTGCAATGTTATATTCTGAACGAATGTATTTACGAATATCATCATCAAAATGATTTCCAGCAATTTTAATTGATCTTGAAACAACGATATCACCTGATGAAATAATAGCTAAATTAGCTGTTCCTCCACCAATATCAATGATTAAATGACCTTGAGGTAATTCAATATTAATTCCTGCTCCTAAAGCGGCCATTTTAGCTTCTTCTTCAATGATAACTAATTCAGAGCCCATTTCTTTAGCAACATTTTTTAATGCTTCTCTTTCAAGTTCAGTAACTCCACTTGGACATGCTAATAATACAATAGCATTTTTTCAAATGTTCATCATTTTCATTCTTGAAAAGATATGTTTTAATAAATCTTGTGCAGCTTCCATGTCTGCGATAACTCCATCTACTAATGGTGTTACCATTCTAATATCTCCGTGTGTTTTTCCTACCATATCATAGGCAGCTTTCCCTAAAGCAATTAAACTATTAGTTTTATTGTTATAAGCCATTAATGATGGTTCATTGTAGACTACACCTTGTCCTGAAACATATGCTAAAACATTAGCAGTTCCTAAGTCAAGAGAAATAAATGGTCTAGTTTCTGGTCTCACGTTTTTGTCCTCCTTAACAATTTAATAACTATTATAATCAATTAATGATTATTCTAGTAATTTAATTCTTTTACATGCATTGATTCTAATCTTAAGATATCAAAGATGTCTGATTCGAATTTTTTAGTTCCATTAATAACAGCTAATAATGGTTGTTCACCAATTTTGGCTGGTAATTGTAATGTATCTGTAAAGTAACGATCAATCCCGTTGATTAAAGCTCCTCCTCCACAGATTGTAATTCCATTTCTGAAGATATCACCAGCTAATTCTGGTGGTGTTTCTTCTAACACTTGAACTGTTAGGTCAATAATTCTTGACACTGGTACTTTTAATACTTCTCTGATTTCTTCAGGTGTTACTTCAATTTCTCTTGGTAATCCTGAAACAACATCACGTCCATAAACTTTCATTTTTCTTTCGTCAGGGTATTTTGATAATGACCCAATTTCGATTTTAATTTGTTCAGCAGTTTTTGATCCAATTTCTAGACCATATTGTGAACGAATGAATTTTTGTGCTTCATCATTTAAGTAATTTCCAGCAACTTTAACTGATTTTGATAATACGATATCTCCTGAGGCAATAACAGCAATATCTGTTGTTCCTCCTCCCATATCAATCACTAGGTTTCCAGCAGGTTTGTAAATATCAACCCCGCCACCTAATGCAGCCATTTTAACTTCTTCTTCTACAAAAACTTTTGATGCTCCTAAGTTCATAGCAATTTTTTTCAAAGCAGCTTTTTCTAATTCAGTAATTACTGCTGGACAAGCCAATAACATAATTGAATGTTTTAATTGTTTTGTAATACGTAGTTTTGTAAAGATATATCTTAATTGTGCTTCTGTTGCACGAATATCTGTAATAACTCCGTCAACCATTGGTCTAACAATACGAATTGACTTATTTCCTTTTCCGATCATTTTGTAAGCTTCTGCTCCTACAGCAATAATTCTGTTTTCTTTAATTCTGTAAGCAACAATTGAAGGCTCATTGTAAATGATTCCTGAACCTGAAACATATACTAATGTATTAGCAGTTCCTAAATCCATAGAAACGAAAGTCGGTTTTTTTGCACTATTAAATAAAGCCATGTAATTTTGTCCTCCTGTTTCTTGTTAAATTAATTAGTTAGATTAATATATTTGTGATTAATCAATAAAATGAATTGCAAGTCTCTATATTTATTTTCAGATAGAGAATACAATACAAAAATATTATAACATAAATCCTAATCTTTTGTAGAATAAACGATGAAATAGGACAAAACAACTCTTATTAATTAAAAGAAAGGAGTTGTTTTTTTAATTAAAAAATGACTCACTTAACATGTTAAATTATTTAATTTCATATTTTTGTAAAAATAAACTATTAAAAATTAAATAGTGTTTTAAGTGTGTCAAAATTGTACTTTTTTTAACAATCAATGTTTTAAAACAATGTTTTTAATCTTTGTTTCTTAATAAACATTGAACTAAAGCAGTTGTCTACAACATTGATTATAAACAATTTTTTTAATGGAGGTTTTTATATGTATAAGAAAATTAAGAAAAAAACATTGAAAAAATCAATGATTTAGCAATCAATTCTTCTTATGTATCTAAACAAAAAGAAATATTAGAAGAATGAATAATTTAAATAATAAATCAATAACAAATATTTTTATTAACAATAAATTAATAAAATTACGAACCAATAATGCTATTTTTATAAATTTACCTAATCATGGTAATCATATAGGTCATGGTAATCATATAGGATGATATGGCTTAANAAANTTTTTGTTNNTNNANNNAANNAATATATTAGACTTCTTGCATAACCTATTAAAATAATTGTAAATATTTTTAAAAAGATACTAATAGCAAATTATAATTTTAATTAATTATGTCTTTTATTTAAAAATTTAATATTTTCCTACAACGAAAAATGACTTTTTTATTTAAATTATTTAATTTTAAATACATCTTCTATGCTATCTATAAATAATAATTGCAAATTATAAATTGAAGCAATTAAATTAAATCTTAAACTAAATCGTTTTCTATGATTACGATATTTTTCTGTAATAATTTTAAATTTTTTAACACCAACTGAAGCTGTGTTAAAATTTTTAAAAGACTAACTGGTCTAAAATGTATATGGTACCTCACACANTTNAANAAANTATTAAANNTTNTANAANAATTNAATATAAAGGAAAAGTTGAAAAGATAACAGAAGAACATTTACGAATGATTTCTGCAACAGCAGAACGAATGAATAGTGAAGGATTAAGAGTTATTGGATTAGCATATAACCATGGTCATGATGCCGATACTTATTATTCAACAAAAGATGAGAAAAATTTAATTTTTTATGGTTTTGTTTCTTTTCTTGATAAACCAAAACCTTCTGCAGCAAAAATGATTCAATTATTGCGAAAAAATAGAGTACAATTAAAAATTTTAACGGGTGATAATGAACAAGTAACAAGAGCAATTTGTGATCGAGTTCATTTAAAAATTCGTGGTGTTATAACTGGCGATTATATTGAAAAATTAAGTGAATTTGAACTCCGTAATGTTGTTGAACAAAATAATATTTTTGTTAAATTAAATCCATTACAAAAAACAAAAATTATTACAGCTTTAAAACAAAATCAACATGTTGTTGGTTTTATGGGCGATGGAATTAATGATGCACCTGTTTTACGCCAAAGCGATGTTGCAATATCTGTTGATAATGCAACTGATATTGCAAAAGAAGCATCAGATATTATTTTATTAGAAAAGCCCTTATTAGTTATGGAAAAGGGAATTATTCAAGGACGACAAATTTTTGGAAATATTTTAAAATATATTAAGATTACAATAGCTTCTAACTTTGGAAATGTTCTGAGTATTTTAATTGCTTCAGCATGATTACCATTTCAACCAATGATGCCAATTCAAATTCTATTTCAAAATTTATTATATGATATATCCCAATTGGCAGTAGCATTTGATAAGGTTGATGTAGACTTTTTATCAAAACCACAAACTTGAACAACAAAGGATATTTTACCGTTTGTTTTTGTTAATAGACCTGTCTCCTCAATTTTTGATATTTTAACTTTTGTTGTTATGGGCTATTATTTTGGGGTTCTTGCCAATCCACAACACATCACAGCTGAACAAATTACTTTATTTCAAACAGGTTGATTTGTTGAAGGATTAGTGACCCAAACCTTAATTGTTCAAATGTATCGAACAAGAAAAATTCCATTCTTTCAATCAATGCCATCATGGCAATTATTGGTATCCAGCATTGCCGTCATTTTGATTGGAATGACCTTACCATTTACATCATTAGGGCCAAAACTAAGTTTAGTACCATTACCCGCAATGTATTTTGCTTTCTTTGCTGCATTAGTGATTGGATATTGTTTAATGAGTCAAGGAGTCAAAGATTTATATATTAAAATTTTTAAGCGATGATTATAGATTTACTTTTAGTAAATCTATTTTTAATGCAAAATAAAAAAACATCTTGCTTTTACAAGATGTTTAAAATTATTCTTTAAATAATTCAAATAATGTTTTAATCATTATTCCAGTTCCACGTCCATCTTTAGTATCCGCTGTTCCAGCGATATCTAAATGAATATATGGTTTTTCTTCTACAAATTCACATAAAAAGGCAGCAGCAGTTGAACTACCAGCAAAGCGTGAACTTTCAGCATTTGTTAGATCAGCAATTGGTGTTTTACGCATTACAGCACTATGTTCTTCTAAAATTGGCATTCTTCAAATTTCTTCATGAGCTTTAGAAGCTGCTTGTGCAAATTGTTCATATCATGCATCATTATTAGCAAAAACACCAGTTAATCATTTTCCTAAAGCTACTAGAATTGCACCAGTTAATGTTGAGGCTTCAATTAATTTATCCACATTTAATTTACGTATAGCATAAGTAATACCATCAGCTAGAACTAATCTTCCTTCAGCATCAGTATTATCAATTTGAACAGTTTTTCCGTTCATTGACGTAATAACTGATTCAGTTAAAGTTGCTTTTCCTCCAATTCGATTTTCTGTTAAACAAGCCACCGCAGCAATATTTGTTTTAACTTGTGCTTTTGCTAAAGCTAATACTGTTGAGCAAACAATAGCTGCTCCTGACATATCAAATTTCATTCCAGTTAATGCTGTTGATGGCTTTAAGTTATATCCACCACTATCAAAGGTAATTCCCTTTCCTATTAAGCCAACTTTTTCTTTTTTACTACTATCACCTAGATATTCTAAGATAACAACTCGGGGTTCTAAATAGCTTCCCGCATTAACAGCTAAAAGTAAATCCATTTTTTCTTTTTCAATTTCTTTTTTATCTAAAACTGTTACTTTTAAATTTGGGATTCCTTTTGCCATTGTTGTAATTTTTTCAGCAAAAACTTCTGGATACATTAAATTTGGTGGTGTATCTTGTAACATACGAGCAAAATTAACAAATTCCATTTTAATTTGAATTTCTTTAAAAATAGTAGGTGCCTTGTCACAGTTATGGATTAAATTAATTGTATAAACTGATTTTTCTTTTTTATCTGTTTTTAAATTATAATTATCATTTAAAGCATATAGTGTTCCTTCTGCAAGTGCTTTAAAAATATGAGTATTTGTTTCAGCACTTTTTTTGAAAGTGTCAACATCAATATTTAAACTATATTTAATTGTTTTCATAAAATTTTGAATAAAATCTTCAGCATTTTTAAAAGTTAATGCTTTTTCGAAATAAGCATAAATTGTTTTTTCTTCTGAAATTAAAGTTGTTGCACCGTTTTCTTGGACAACTAATGGGTTGATTTCATCACCTTTAAAAATTGCTTTTAGTGTTAAATCTTGTTTTTTGTCATTTAATAATACCATTATAAAATTCCTTCTTTCTATATAGATAATTATATACACAATATTATAATATTATCTAGAATAACAATAAAAATATTTTGTTTTCCGTTATAATATAAAAAGGTAAATTTAGAAGAAAGAGGAGAAAAGAATGAAACGAAATGAAGCACCAGCACAATATAAATGAGATTTCAATCATTTATATTCCAATCATGAAGCATGGAAAAAAGATTTAGCAAAAATTGTAAAAAAATTAGAAGAAATTATCACCTTTAAAGGAAAATTAAATCAAGTAGCTGTTTTTAAAAAATATATTTTTTTAGATGAAGAAATTGATTTAATTGCAAATAAAATGGGACAATATTTACATATGGGTGATATTGATACAACTGATTTATCATATCAAGAATTAGCAGGAACTTATTCAAATACTTTAAATCAAATTTCAAGTCAATTAGCTTTTGTTGCTCCCGAATTAAAAGCAATTGGTGAAAAAACAATTATGACATGAATTAAAGAAGATTCTGCATTAAGTGCATATGAATATAGTTATCGTAAGTTTTTTAAAAATGCAAAATATATTTTATCAGAACGTGAAGAAGAAATTTTATCTTTAGTAACACAGTCACGAAGTGTAGCTTATGAATTGTATGATTTATTAGCATATGCTGATAAAAAGCCAACTTTTATTGATTATAAAGGAACAAAAACAGAATTAACAAATAGTGTATATAGTGAAATTATGGAGAAATCTGATCCATTAGGTGAACAAGAATTTCGAATTAAAACAGCACAATTGTTTTCTGAGCATTTAGTTGATAAAAAACATTCTTTTGCACGAATTTATGAGGGAATCATTCAACATAGTGTTGAATCTGTTCGCTTACGTGGTTATAAAAATACTTTACAAGCATCATTAAATAATGATGATGTATCTGAAGAAATTTATGCAAGTTTAATTAAATATGGTCGTGAAAATAGTCATTTATTTGTTCAATATAATGAGTTATTAAAAAAACATTTTAAATTTAAAAAGTTTTATCCAACTGATCCTAGTTTGAAGTTAGTTAAAAACATTGCATCATTAGATAAGAAATATACTGTTGAAGATGCAAAAAAAATGATAAGTGAATCCCTACAACCATTAGGAAATGAATATTTAACCCAATTAGAGTTAGCTTGAAGTGATCATCGCATTGATTACTTTGAAGATACTAATAAACGTAGTGGTGCTTATTCATCTGGTGGTTCAGGAGTTGAACCAATTATTTTAATGAATTGAGATGATACAATTGGTTCAGTTAATACATTAGCACATGAAGCCGGTCATTTTGTTCACACATTATTAGCAGATTTAAATAATAAATATCCATTAAATAGTTATCCAATTATCTTAGCAGAAGTTGCTTCAACAGTTAATGAGTACTTATTATTTGATTATTTATATAAAAATGCTGAAAGTAAAGAAGAAAAAATTTATTTATTACAAAATCGAATTGATGAAATTATGGCAACTTTCTTTCGCCAAATTCATTTTGCTGATTTTGAATGAGCTGCGCATAAAATGGTTGAAAATAATGAGCCATTAGATGCTGATAAATTAGCAAATCTTTTTGATCAAAAAGCTAATGAATTTGGTTATACTGTTTTTGATAAACATGATTTACAACAAAAGACATATAGTTGACCACGAATTTTACATTTCTTTCATTCACCATATTATGTTTATAAATATGCAACTTGTATTGTTGCTTCATTTAAACTTTATAATGATGTTATTAATGGCCATCCAGAATATTTACTAAATTTTTTAAAACAAGGTGGTCGTAAAGAACCATTAGCAATTTTAAAAGATATCGGAATTGATTATACTGATGCTAATGTTTATAATGGCTTGATTACAAAATTAACAGAAATGATTAATAATCTTACTCAATTATTAAAATAGCATTATATTAGTTATATTTTATATAAAAAAATTTATTATATTAAAAATAAAAATAAAAAATATTTTGTCAAATTATTTTTAAAAATATTTGTTTAAATTACAAATAATTTGATAAAAATTAATTTTATTTTGTTTTTAATATTTTTTTATAATATTATCAATACTTTAAGTATTAATTTAATTATTAAGTTTTAGAAAAAGGAAAAATACTGAAAAATGAAAAAATTATTAAATATTTTAGGAATATGTGGATTAATTAGTACACCCGGAGGAAGTTTAACTGCTTGTAGCGGTAATAAAAAACTGCAATATTTAGAAAAAGCAATTCCTGAAACGACAAATCAAGAGCAAGAAGATAATATCAATAATGTTGAAACAACAATTCACCTATTAAATGATAAAATTAATATTTTAAATCAACAAATAAACATAGAGAATCAACAAATAAACATAAAAAAAATCAAAAAATTACAAAATAATATTTTGCAACTAAAAGCAAAAATTAAAGAACTTGAAAAAAATTGGAACAAGCTGACCTTAGAAATATCAAGAAAATTAATTTGTTAGATTTAAAAATTAAAGTTGGTGATATTGAAAAAGTAAAAGAATCAGAAATTAGATCATATTTACAAGCAGCAATTTTAACAGCAATAATACAACAATTAAATGCGACAATAACAGAAAATGATTTTTCTTTTAATTTCAATGATTACTTTAATCAGAATCAACCGCGAACAATTAATTTAGCAAAGACGGTTAATAATTATGTTATTAATATTGTAGGATATAATAATGCTAAGAATAGTATTAAGTTAGAAATTTTATTTCCAAAGGCAGTATATAAAATTGTTGATTTTACAAGTTTTACAGAAATTGAAATTCCAAGTCCTGAAGATAGATTACCAAAATATCCAAATGATTATTTTACAGCATGACTTTTAGAAGATAAAATTAGAACACAATTTTTAAAACAAATTCAAAAAATTGATCCTAATTTAAGTGAAAATGATTTTACGATTGTTTTTGAAGCTGAGCCTTATAAGAGTCGCATGTTTAATTTAAGAAAAGTTTTTATTAATGATGCTTCTAAGAATAAAACATTTGATATTACTATAATTGGGCACAAATTGGGCACAAAAATGCTAAAGGTAAATTTACAACAACAATTAATTTAATAGATTTTTATAGTATAGAATAATTGTATTAATAAATAAAATTGTATTTAAAATAATGGTTGTCTAACTACCATTAAATTATTTAGTACTTTTTTGAATACTTATTTTTAAGTGAAGGTGAAAATTAAAAATTAATTTAAAGTAATTATAAAATTAGACTTCTTGCATAACCTAGTTATTTTAAAATTCCTATAAAATATATTTNAAATANANNTTATAGGAATTTTAAAATAACTAGGTTATGCAAGAAGTCTAATATAATAACAATTATCAAGATAAGAAAACCTATTAGTTTAATAGTCACATAATATTATTTGAATTAAATAATGAGCAAGGAGAAAAGATAATATGAAAAAAATATTTAGTTTATTAACTTTTATTTTTTTTAATGGAGCGGTAATGCCCTTAATAGGTGCTATACAATATGACATTCGAGAAGAACGTGACAGAATACAACAAGAACGAGATAGAAGAAGACAAATTAAGTTAGAATAAGAAATGAAGAATTATATAGCAATGATAAATAATGTTAATCTTGGTGTTATTAGGCATAATAATAAACAATCTATTTTTGAAAACTTACCAAAAAAATATCCAAAATATGCTAATTTTACTTTAAAGATAGAAATTCCAATAAATAACTATGATTATTCAAATGAACATTATTGAGCATTTGTTAGATTTAAAAGTTTTACGACTAGACAAAATGAGGATGCTTTAACATCAAAAGTAATTTTTAATACCGAAGATAATTTATCTCAAAAAATAAAGATAATTTTAGAAAATCAAGAAATACAAAATTGAGTAAATGATTTTAGACAATTTTCAGATAATGTTAAATTCTTAATTGATACAGTTATTCCTAAGCTTGATTATAATGCTGAAATTTTTTGAGTGTTTAATACTATCGAAACTTTAAAAACTTATTTACGAGAGTTTGCTAATATTATTAACATAATTAAAATTCAATTGCAGTTAAAAAAATTTATTATTGAAAATCAGATATTGAGCAAGAAATTAATCAATTAAAACAACAAATAAAAAAATATCAAGATAATTTAGATTTAATACGTAATCGTTCGCATTCTAATAACAATTTTAATGTGTTAACAGATTGTAGTAATTATGGGTTTTTAACTGTTAGTGTTTTAGGAATTTCAGCGGGTCTTTCCTTATTATTTCCCCCTCTTGCCGCCACTATTGCCTTTCTTAGCGCTATTTCAGCTGGAATTACTAGTACAATTGCTTCAACATGTAGTATTCTTNAATAAAATTGTGAGGTACCATATACATTTTAGACCAGTTAGTCTTTTAAAAATTTTAACACAGCTTCAGNTGGTGTTAAAAAATTTATGCTTTTATGT
>NZ_MQTY02000168.1:0-681 GCF_016082285.1 Spiroplasma sp. Moj | reverse complement strand
AATCTTCTAAACTTTGTTGAATAATTTCAATACTCTGTATATATAATAAATTAATAAGATTATTAAAAAAATTGCCATCATTATTTATCATTTTCATACCCTCTTTTCTTAATTCAGGACTTTATCACAAAAATAATGAAAATGCAAAAAAGATATTATTTTTTATTTATTATGTTATAATTTAGTTGTTAATTATTAGCAAATTAATTTAACTGAAAAAAGTAAAGTAATTTACTTTTTTTTATTTTGATGTAAAATATAGATAATAAAAAGAACTTGTGAGAGTTCTTTTATATATTTATCAGGATTTTTTTACTCTTTTATTTAATCATATTGTTTAAATAATAGCAATTTTAATATGCAAAAAGGAGTAAAAAATGAAAGAATTTAATCCAAAAACAGCAAGTTTGGCAACTTTTTATCGTAAAATAGAGCAATTTTGAGAAAATAAATCACCTAGTAAACCATATACTTTGAATGATTTAACCAATGAATTCAACCTTTCTAACAGATGAAGATATGAAATTTACAAGAGCGAGAAGATAGTTCCTTTACTTGAAAAACAAGTTGATAGAATTGAAAGTGAAATAATTAATTTTATAATGAAATCACCAGATGGTGCTAAATTATATTGACAACGAGCATTTAATTATAAATATTCACTGCAAGAAAAACAGTTAG
>NZ_MQTY02000169.1:0-681 GCF_016082285.1 Spiroplasma sp. Moj | reverse complement strand
CTATAATTTCTATTTTAAATATATTTTATAGGAATTTTAAAATAACTAGGTTATGCAAGAAGTCTAATGTTAGGCGACATAAAAGCATAAATTTTTTAACACCAACTGAAGCTGTGTTAAAATTTTTAAAAGACTAACTGGTCTAAAATGTATATGGTACCTCACATTAATACTTTTCGTTGTAAATTAAACATTTTTTCTTCATCAGTCGGAGTTTGATGATCATAANCTAAAATATGTAACATACCATGAGTAAATAAAAAAGCAAATTCACGACGAAGAGAATGGTTATATTCAGCAGCTTGAGCAAGAGCTTTTTCATAGCAAATAAAAATATCCCCTAAACTGCNCAGTCCGGTTAATTGAAATAAATCAATCTTATTTTCTTCTTCTAAAGCAAAGGTAATAACATCAGCAACATAATCTTTGTTACAATATTTTCGATTAANTTCTAATTGTTCTTGTGCATCAACAATAATTAATGATAATTCTAATGGCTCAGTTATTGCTAATAAAGTTTTAATTTTTTTGAAAATTGCATTAAAATCATCTTGATATNGTTTAATATCAAACTTTGTTTCATTATAAATCACAAAATCATCTTTCATTACCTCACCAGACCCTTCTCTTTTTTTATTATAACAAATTAAATCATTAGACTTCTTGCATAACCTATTAAAA
>NZ_MQTY02000167.1:0-715 GCF_016082285.1 Spiroplasma sp. Moj | reverse complement strand
TCCTATAATTTCTATTTTAAATATATTTTATAGGAATTTTAAAATAACTAGGTTATGCAAGAAGTCTAATATATAATTTATATATATTAGTTTATTAAAATGCAGGAACCTATTAATTTTATTTATTGGGGATTAGTAAATAAATAAAATTAATAGTTAAAAAATTAAATTGAATTAAAACTGTTGAATCTTTTCCACCAGAAAAACCTATCATTCAATCATAATCATATTTTAATAATACTGCTTTAATTTTTTCTTTTGCATTTATAATTTTATCATTATAAATTTCATCTCGTTTCATCACCGACCTCACAAATATTTTATGTAATACTAAATTATTAGTTAAATATATTAATAATAAGATCACTTAACTAATTATTTTTATGATTCACAATATCAAAAAATATAAAATTTAAAACTTGTTAAACCATTTTAAAATATTTATGTTTATTTTTTTGTTTCCTAATTGCTCTATGTATTTACAAAATAAAAATAAAATTTAACATAAATTTACACTGTTTATATTTTAATAATTTTTGGTAGTAAGAAAAAAGTTGATTTTTTATAAAAANTATAAATAAAGTAATTAAATACNAATTAAATTAATCGCTTATTAGAGCGATTTTTTTATTTGCATTATTCATCAGATAGTATCTTTAAAATTAAAAATTAACCTATTTTACCCTACAAACTAGTTAATTTTTATAATTTCCTT
>NZ_MQTY02000166.1:0-716 GCF_016082285.1 Spiroplasma sp. Moj | reverse complement strand
TTAGATTCCTATAATTTCTATTTTAAATATATTTTATAGGAATTTTAAAATAACTAGGTTATGCAAGAAGTCTATTATANATAGCATAGAAGATGTATTTAAAATTAAATAATTTAAATAAAAAAGTCATTTTTCGTTGTAGGAAAATATTAAATTTTTAAATAAAAGACATAATTAATTAAAATTATAATTTGCTATTAGTATCTTTTTAAAAATATTTACAATTATTTTAATAGGTTATGCAAGAAGTCTATTATACTCTTGATAAATCAATTGCTAATCAAATTGATTTAAATCGACAATATGCTCCAAATAAAACTTGAGTACAAAATCGAGGTTACTGAGGAATGTGAATTAATAATAATATTGCAACAAAACTTGAACAAAATTTAACAAATGCTTTTTTAAGTCCAGTTAATTATACTAATTTACCATTCTATGATCAAAAAGCATTTATTTCTTATGATGAATTATTGTCCTTTTTATATGAACCAGTTCGACATTCTTGACAACAATTTATCAATCATTAGATTTCTTGCATAACCTATTAAAATAATTGTAAATATTTTTAAAAAGATACTAATAGCAAATTATAATTTTAATTAATTATGTTTTTTATTTAAAAATTTAATATTTTCCTACAACNAAAAATGACTTTTTTATTTAAATTATTTAATTTTAAATACATCTTCTATGCTATCTATTAATAATTGCAA
>NZ_MQTY02000165.1:0-726 GCF_016082285.1 Spiroplasma sp. Moj | reverse complement strand
TAACTGGTCTAAAATGTATATGGTACCTCACACTTTAATCTTAAAAAAATAGTACAGAAATTTAAAACTAAATAAAATTTATTTTATTAATCTTGGTAAATAGGATGTTCAAAATTCGTGTCATAATTCTAACGCTTTTATTTTCAAAGCATCACTTGCTAAAAATCAATAGATTTCTTGCATAACCTATTAAAATAATTGTAAATATTTTTAAAANNNTNNNAATNGCAATTTACATATTATAAAATATTTTAAAATTTAAGTAATCGAATATATTGAATGTAATATAATAGAGAGATGTCCTAAGAGGCCCTTAATCGTTTTATTTATATATGTAAGACATATATCTACATTATTGCTTTTTAATTTTTATTATACATATATTGCATATTTATAATATATTAAATATTGTATTATATTACAACATTTTTGTTACGCTATATAAATTTAGAATTTGAATNATANATTTTNNNAATTTTTTTTTTTTTTTTTTTTTTTTTTTTTTTTTTTTTTTTTTTTTTTTTTTTTTTAAATTTTTTTTTTTTTTTTTNTTTTNTTTTATTTTTATTTTTTTTTTTGAAGGGCTTTCCAGCAGTATTAATATCTATTCAATATCAATTACAATTCAATAATTTATATATATTTATCTTATTTTGTTTAGTTGATATCGCAGCGTAATCTTGAGCTTCTATGTGAAAATATTATATTTCTATAATCTATGTATAT
>NZ_MQTY02000164.1:0-787 GCF_016082285.1 Spiroplasma sp. Moj | reverse complement strand
TATACTTTTTCATTTTAATCTCCATTCTAATTTAAAGACTAAATCAGTGGTCTAAAATGTATATGGTTTTCACATATTTTATAGGAATTTTAAAATAACTAGGTTATGCAAGAAGTCTAATATATANNNNANTTAANAAAANNGNGNANATAAANAATGAATGAAATTTGAATTGCTACTAGTAATAATAACAAAGTACGAGAATTTAAAGAAATGTTTGAAGGTATTAATATAATTGTTAAATCATTGTTATATTTAATAGTACCTGTGCCTGAAATTCCTGAAACAGGAACAACCTTTGAAGAAAATGCATTTTTAAAAGCTGATTATTTAAGCAAAATGTTAAATAAGCCAGTATTAGCGGATGATTCTGGATTAGAAATTATTGGTTTAGGAAATTTTCCTGGTGTTAATACTCGCCGTTGAGCAGAAGCAATTACGGATAATAATATTATTAATAATTTATTAATTAGACTTCTTGCATAACCTAGTTATTTTAAAATTCCTATAAAATATATTTAAAATATAAATTATAGGAATCTAAAATTATGAAATTTGATAAATTTGATTTTATTAATGATAAAGAATTATTCCGATTAACAGGAATAAAACAAACCACTTTTAATAAAATGTTAGATATTTTAAAGGTTGCTGAAATAGAAAAATTTAAAAAAGGTGGCAAAGCTAACAAATTATCACTAAAAAATCTGCTGCTGTTTTGGGCGGAATAATTGGTCTTATATCGGGCGCTGTTGGAGGAACTTTTTATGGAGTTACAGTAGCTGCT
>NZ_MQTY02000163.1:0-797 GCF_016082285.1 Spiroplasma sp. Moj | reverse complement strand
TTTCAATTAATTCTTGTTTTTTTAATTCTTGTTCTTTAAATAATTCATTTTGTTTTTGTTTACGGGCTTGCGTAATATTATTATTAATTTCTTCTTGATGGCCATTAAAATATTTTTCTAAAATAAGAATATTTTTTCCATTTTTATTATGCTCATCTTTTAAATTTTTAATAAGTTCTTTAATTGGTTTAAAAACAAGATTATTTTTAGTAATAGCACTTGGAAAATCTTTTAATAAAACATCTTTATAACCATTCAATGCATAATGATTTTGATGTCTTAAAATGTATTCTGCTAATTCTTGTCCATTTTCATCAAGTCATTTTTTAATTACAAATGCTTTATTATGTTCTTCTTTAAAATCATTTTCTTTTAAATAAAACGGATAAGTAATATTTTTAATTAAATTTGTCATTATTTACCCTCCTTAATTTCCTTAATTCTTAATAAATTATTTAGTTCACTTGTATTTAAAAAATTAAAATATAATTCTGATAATGTTAATATGTCAATAGAATTATCTTTTCAATAGCATTTATATTTTTTATCTTTATATTTATTCCAATTTACACTAATAAATGTTAATCAAGCATTTTTTATATTCATTATTTATCCTCCATTTCAATAAAACTATTTTTTGGTTTACTAAAATAAACTTGTTTTAAGTTTTCAAATTCTTTATCTGTTAATCGTTTTCTTTCAAATTCAAGGTAATATCTATCTCAAATATCTAAACTATAATCTTGTGCCGCTTCTGGATAATTATCAAATAATTCATTTAATAATTCTTTTAAATT
>NZ_MQTY02000162.1:0-826 GCF_016082285.1 Spiroplasma sp. Moj | reverse complement strand
TATCTTTTTAAAAATATTTACAATTATTTTAATAGGTTATGCAAGAAGTCTATATCAATGCTGAAACAGCAACATGAGTAGCAACAGGAGTTATTGGTTTAACTATTTTAATTTTTGGTGAGATGATGAAACTGGGCAAGTAAAAGAAATTGGTCACCATATGCTTTGAATTCATGGTAGTACTTCGATTAAAAAAGTATTTCAAAAATATTTGCATTTAGCAGCACCACCAGAAAGTACAGGTAAAACATTATATCAATGATTTGTTAAGGAAACAGGATATGATTTAACAAAATCAGAAAATAAAATTAAAGAATTTGTTTATCAAAATTATGCTTTTCGCGTAAATGATGAGAAAAAAGGCAAATTAACTTCCAAAAATATTATTTTTGAAATTGAATTTTTAACTAATAATAATCCAATTCATGATTTAGAACGTTAAAAGCAAAAAAGTGTATTTATTTTAAATACATTTTTTATTTATCTTTGTTAAATACTTAACATTAATTTATTCTATGTTAAGATAAAAAAAGATAAAAAATATAGAAAAATTAATGAGAAGGAGGAGGATTATTCTGGAAAAAATGCAAGTAGAAAATGAAATATGTGGTGGATTACTTTTTCGTTATTTAGGTTTTATTAACAAAGCATTTACACAGCAAATTGAAAATGAACTACAAAAACAAGGTTATTATGATTTTCAAATTTCTAATATTTAGTTATTAATTTTAATTGAACGGTTTCCTGACTATACAATAGACTTCTTGCATAACCTATTAAAATAATTGTAAATATTTTTAAAAAGATACTAATAGCAAATTATAAT
>NZ_MQTY02000161.1:0-907 GCF_016082285.1 Spiroplasma sp. Moj | reverse complement strand
GTAATTTTGATTATATACCTTTTAATGATATTACTGTCGCCAAAAATCAGGGGCAGATGAACGATGAATCCTTATCAAATAATATAAATACCCCATATTATACAGAAATATCGGACACAAACAATAATGTCGTTAAAGAAGAAGATATATCAAATGTAGTGCCAGCAGTTAACAATGATGAGGAATGAGCAAAATGAGAATAAAAATAGGTATTGACCCATCAGGAACTGGTACTACTGCTATTGTTATTTATAAAGATAATAAATTAACTGAAAAATTAGAATTTACTAATTATTTATGAATAAAACAAGCTGATTTTATTAAAGATATATTATTTAAANAATGCAATAGTGTTTGTATTGTAAACATTGAAAATTGCTTATATACAAATGCTAATGGTTCAAAAGACCGAGATGATTTATTACGATTACTAGGTGTAATTGAAGACCATAGAGAAAGATTAATATTATCTGCAAAATCAAAGTTTAATTTAATATCACCAAAATATACTAAATCAGTTGTTAAAAATATGGAAAATTTAAGTAAATATAATGATAGTTCTGTATGAAAATATGATAAAGATAATAATTTAACTTATGAATTTGGTAAAGGTTGAAAATATAATAATGAAAAAATAAGTAATCATTTACGAGATGCAATTATTATTGCTAATTATGAGAGTTAATATTATGAAACATTCATATAATCAAAAAACAGGAAAATATTATTCTTGTAAAATTCGGAATGTTAATATTTATTTAAATACAGAACAAGAAGAAATATGAAATGAATTTAATGGATTTACTTATTCTCAACGAATAGAATATNTTATCAACTTTTATATAACACACAATANACTTCTTGCATAACCTATTAAAATAATTGTAAATATTTTTAAAAAGATACT
>NZ_MQTY02000160.1:0-911 GCF_016082285.1 Spiroplasma sp. Moj | reverse complement strand
ATTTGCTATTAGTATCTTTTTAAAAATATTTACAATTATTTTAATAGGTTATGCAAGAAGTCTAATAATCATTCTTGTTCGTGAGATTGGAATTGATGAAAAAATTAATAATGTTCCATCATAAATTTCATCACAAATTAACTGTACCGCTTTAAAACCAATAAACATTGATGTTAACCCAAAGTATAACATATATCAAATCCATGAATAAATAGTAAATAATGATTTAGCAGCATCAATATAGTCTCCACTAGCAACATCTCTTATTCCTAAAGCTAATGATAAAACCATAATTATTCCTACTACTAATGTTAAAACAAACATCACTCATGTTGATGGGGCCTTTAACATTTTAATTAAAGTATAACGAAACATTTTTAATGAAAAAAAATGAACTATCTTTTTATTTAATTCCGCTTTTTCCCTTGCGTTGCTTCGACTGTTTCATCATGAGTCATAATTTCTCTCCTATTTCATTAATTTCATAATATATTTTGTAATTTTAAAAACTACAAAATNATTATANAAAAAAAAAAAAAAAAAAAAAAAANAAAAAAAAANTTTAAAAAAAAAAAAAAAAAAAAAAAAANAATAATTCCCAGTACAGTACATGTCATTAAAAAATTTAGTAATATCTTTCTATTAAAGTATCAGAATCTAACCAACATTTTGTTGAAAATGATTAAATGTAATAAATTTGAATTTAATACGAATTATAAAATATGTGTACACAATTCATAATCAACTTTAATTTAAAAATTTAAATAAATGTAATACTACTAGGAATTTCTGGAAAATTTATTAATAACTATTATTTTATTATTTAAAGAATAATTTGGTATTCAAGTGTAGCCCTGATCTCAATTTTCTTCAACTAATCATACTGAAAAATATAAATGTAGTTCACATTC
>NZ_MQTY02000016.1:0-13873 GCF_016082285.1 Spiroplasma sp. Moj | reverse complement strand
CAGTCATATTTGGTGTCAGAATTTTAATATCATGTTGTAGATGACCTAATTCATGCATTTCATAACGTTTATAAATCCTAATTTTCTTGTTTTTATTTTAGGATAAAAATTATTAAATTCTTTATTTCATTTCATTAAAGTTTTAATGTTATGTTTAATTACTTCATTTTTATATGTGAAAAATCCAGCTAAAGTTAAATTATAAAATTCATAAATTCCAGTTCCATATTCTTGGCGATATTTTTTCATCATTTTTGCAACAGCAATTTTGTAAGTTTTTGAATAATGGTTATTAATTTTAATTGGTCTCGTTGGTTTTTTAGCTAAAACCAGAAAATTTAATTTTTCTTTAAGACAAAGTTGAATCTTTTTAGCTCAATTATAAAAAGTTTGTTTTGACTTATAAAATAATTTAATTAAGCTATTTAGTGAATTTTCATATAAATAGTATTTCTGACATAAATTAAAATAATTAATGACATTTTGATAAATATAATTTATTTCTTTTGTAAGTTTTTGTTGTAAATATCATTTTTTTATTTTTCGTTGTAATGAATATAATTCATTTTCAGTTGGAATGCTTGTTACCATATACTTTTTCATTTTAATCTCCATTCTAATTTAAAGACTAAATCAGTGGTCTAAAATGTATATGGTTTTCACAAAAAAATACCAAATTAATAGTTGACAGTGGTTATCAAGGAATACAAAAAATTCACAATAATGTNNNAANNNNATTAATGTCATTTACTGTAATAAAACACCCGTTAATTTTGGATAAATTAACAAGAATGCGCAAAAAAGAGAGTAATTCAAAGGTCTTTAAAGAAAATTTAGATGAAATTGCGCAATTAATGGCGTATGAAATATTTCGAAATATTGAATTAAATGAATTTGAAATTGAAACACCAGTAGCAAAAACAAAGGGATATAAAATTGCAAATGATATTGTTTTATTTCCAATTTTAAGAGCAGGCTTGGGGATGGTCGATGGAATTACTAATTTAGTCCCAAACGCTAAAATTGGACATATTGGATTATACCGAGATGAAAAAACCTTAGAACCACATGAATATTTTGCCAAAAAACCAGAAAATATTAATAAAGCAAATGTTTTAGTTTTAGATCCAATGTTAGCGACAGGGGGCAGTGCTAATGTGGCAATTCAAAAAGTTAAAGAATGAGGAGCAACTAATATTAAATTAGTATGTTTGGTAGCTGCACCTGAAGGAAAAAAATGTATTGAAGAGCATCATCCAGATGTTGATATTTATGTTGCTGCATTAGACCAACGTTTAGATGAACATGGTTATATTATTCCTGGTCTAGGTGATGCTGGAGACCGTATTTTTGGAACTAAATAAAAAAAATAAATTAAATTGAAAAAATCATTTTAAAGGTATAAAATATAAACTGTCAATAATAAGTTTAATAATGTTTTTGGGAATACTAATAGTATTGACGATGATATATTTGACATTAAAACGAGATTGAACTTTATACACAGGATTAGTTTTGGGGTATTTGTTTTCTCTTATAGGTTTCTTAATCATTTGTTTTTCTGGATGATTGTTAAGTATAAGTTTAAATAAGTACTTTTTTATCTTATTGTACCTAGTTCGCTTAGTGATTTATGCTATACCTATAGTTATTTATGCTGAGAA
Source organism: Spiroplasma sp. Moj (assembly GCF_016082285.1). Lineage (NCBI taxonomy): Bacteria > Bacillati > Mycoplasmatota > Mollicutes > Entomoplasmatales > Spiroplasmataceae > Spiroplasma > Spiroplasma sp. Moj. The sequence goes on along the minus strand of NZ_MQTY02000016.1, from coordinate 12,209 downwards.
TACTAGTTTTTTTAGTATCTACACAATAATTGTTGGAATTAGTTTATGTCCATTTTCATCATTATTTGCAAATGTTAAATTTCCCATTCATCAACGCAGAAAGGAAAAGAAAAATGGCAATGAATAGTAACTTTGGTCAATTTCTTGCAATGGATTTAATCCCTGATTCAAATAAAAGTGGAATGGATGCATGAAGTTATACAATTTTATTACCGCAATTAGTAACGATAGTTATTACTACCTTTATTATTATGCTTTTATCAATAGATTATTATAAACGCTTAAAAAAACTTGGTCCAACCGATATTCCAACTGGTTTAGTACTTTTTGCTGAAATTACAATTAAGTGAGTTGAAAAACAAGTTGTTGATTTGATGGGACCAAAATATAAATTTTTAACAGTTTATGTTATATACTTATTATTGTATATTGGGATTGGAAATTTAATGAGTGTTGTTGGGTTCGAATCACTTGCAACAGCTTATACTGTTCCATTATCAATGGGATTGGTTACCTTTTTTGGAATATATTATTTTGGGATTAAATATCAAAAACTAGTATATTTTAAAAAGTTTTTTGTCAATCCATTAGAATTATTAACCCAATTTGTTCCTTTGATCTCAATTTCATTTCGTTTATTTGGAAACATTTTGGGAGGAACAGTTATTATTACCTTGTTTACAGTTTTAATGAGCTTTATTTGAGGACAGATTCCTTATATTGGGCCTGTTGATTTATTAGCTGGTGTATTTTTACCTTTTTTAAGTATTTATTTTGATGTTTTTGATGGTTTAATTCAAGCATATATTTTTGCAATTTTAACAATTGCCTATTGGGCAATGGAAATGAAAACAGAAACCAAAGATAAAAACGAAAAGATAATTAAGTTAAAAAAAGAACAAAAAATTAAAAATGTTAATTTAAATGGCTAAAAAAGGATTAAAATAAAATTATATATTTGTTAAGGAAGAGGAGAATTATAATATGATAAATTTTATGACAATAGATTTGCTATCGAATATGATGACAATATGATTTATGGCCGGAATTAATGATGGTTTTACAAAGGGAATGTCATTATTGGGTGCAGGATTAGCTGCCATTGGTTGTTGTGGTTCAGGAATTGGACAAGGGTATACTGGTGGAAAAGCTGTTGAAGCAATTGCTCGAAACCCAGAAGTTGAAAGTAAAGTTAGAACACAATATATTATTGCTGCTGCGATTACTGAATCAGGGTCAATTTATGCATTAGTTATTGCGATTATTTTAGCATTTGTTACTGGTTAATGAAAAGTAAAAAGTTGGAAAGAAAAAAGGCTTAAATGTCCATGACAATGTGATTAATGTCAAAACCAATTGAACCAGCAGAAATTATTAATCAATTATTTCCTAATCTATGGGTTTTTATTGCGCATGTTATTGCGACGATTATTTTATTAATTTTATTATCAAAATGAGTTTATAATCCATTTCGAAAAGCAATGCGGGCTCGTCGCGATAAAATTCGAGAATTAATTCAAGATGCTGCTGAAAAACAAGCAAAAGCAACAATTGATCAAAAAGAAGCATCGAAATTGTTAACAACAGCGAAGGTAGAAGCAAATAGTATTATTGTTGCGGCTCGAACTGAAGCAGAGGCAAAACGTCATCAAGTTTTAGAAACAGCAAAAGCTGAAGTTATGCAGTTAAATGAACAGGCCCATAAAGAAATTCAAAAAGAAAAAGAGCAATATTATGATGATATTCGAAAATCAATTATTAATGTTGCTTTTAATGCAGCTGAGCAATTATTAAGCAAAGAAATTAATAAAGAAAAAAATGAAAAATTGGTAGAAGAGTTTATCAAAGAATTAGAGTAGTAAGTTATGTTAGTTAGTGAAAAATTTATTGATAATTATGCAGCTGCTTTAATGGACTTGGCGCTTGAAACCAAAAAAATTGATCATTTTTTAGAAGTTAGTAATATAATCGTAGATTTATTTAAACAAGAACCAGATTATATTAAGTTAATGATGAATGCTGATATTGCAAAAGAAGAACGAAAGAACATTTTAGCAAAACCATTTCAAAAAGTTATTGATCCATTAATTTTAAATGCCCTTTTTTTATTAATTGATCGTGAAGCTTTTTGTTATGTTAGAAGAATTTTTAAAAGTTTAAGAAAATTAATAAATATTAGTTATGATGTTCAATATGGAAATATTTATTCAACCCAACCATTAACAAGAAAACAAATTACAACAATTGAAACAAAATTAAGTAAAAAATTTGGCTATCATATTGAGTTAGTTAACAAAATTGATCCATCTTTATTAGGCGGAGTTCGGATTAAAATTAAGCACGAAATTATTGATGGTTCAATTGCAGGACAATTAGAAACAATGCGACAAAAAGCAATATATAATAAATAGAAGATGGGGTGAAAAAGTGGCTTTAAATGTAAATGAGATTTCCGAAATAATTAAAAAACAGATTAAAGAATATGGTAAAAAAATTGAAATTCATGAAGAAGGAACTGTTGTGACAGTTGGTGATGGAATTGCTTTAATTGATGGTCTTGACAATGCAATGATGAGTGAATTGCTAATTTTTCCGAATGAAATTTATGGAATGGTATTAAACTTAGAAGAAGGCTCTGTTGGGGCCGTTTTAATGGGTGACGATACAACAATCCGTGAAGGTAATCAAGTTCGTCGATCAGGAAAAATTGTTGAAACGCCAGTTGGTGATGCGTTGTTAGGCCGTGTTGTTAATGCATTAGGACAACCAATTGATGGGAAAGGACCATTAAAAGCAACAAAAACACGTCCTGTGGAACGAATTGCACCTGGTGTTATGACTAGAAAATCAGTTGATGAACCAATGGAAACGGGAATTATGACAATTGATGCGATGATTCCCATTGGGAAAGGACAACGAGAATTAATTATAGGTGATCGCCAGACAGGAAAAACAGCAATCGGAATTGATACCATCTTAAATCAAAAAGGTAAAAATGTAAAATGTATTTATGTTGCAATTGGGCAAAAAGCATCAACTGTTGCACAAATTGTCGAAAAATTACGAGCTGCTGGTGCATTAGAATATACAACAGTTGTTTCAGCCACAGCAAGTGAATTAGCGCCATTACAATACTTAGCACCATATACTGGTGTTACTATTGGTGAAGAATGGATGGAATCTGGTGAAAATGTCATTATTATTTATGATGATCTTTCAAAACATGCTGTTGCTTATCGAACAATGGCACTATTATTACACCGTCCACCTGGTCGTGAAGCATATCCTGGTGATGTTTTTTATTTACATAGTCGGTTATTAGAACGCGCCGCGCGAGTAACAAAAGAATATGGAGGCGGAAGTATTACTGCTTTGCCAATTATTGAAACACAAGCGGGTGATATTTCAGCATATATTCCAACTAATGTTATTTCAATTACTGATGGGCAAATTTTCTTAAATAATGATCAGTTTAATGCTGGAATTCATCCTGCGGTTGATGCGGGATTATCGGTGTCACGAGTAGGGTCAACAGCACAAATTAAAGCAATGAAACAAGTTGCTGGTTCATTAAAATTAGAATTAGCACAATATCGTGAACTACAAGCCTTTGCTCAATTTGGTTCTGATTTGGATGATGCGACAAAAGAAGTATTAGAACATGGAAAACGAGTAATTGAAATTTTAAAACAAAAACAATATTCACCGCTTTCACAAATTGACCAAGCAATCATTTTATTAGCAGTTAAGAAAAAAAGAATTCGTTGAATTCCAGTTGATAAAATTCAAGAATTTAAAGAAGAAATAATTGAATATTTTAATACAAAAGCAAAAAAATACTATACTGAATTAGCAAAGGCCAAAGCCTATAGCGATACCTTAATGACTAATATTGATAATGAAATTATTAATGTTGTTAAAAAAATTACCAATAAAATTGCTGATTATAAACCAGAAATGTTTGGACAAATTGAAGAGTGGAAAAAATTAGGACAATAAAGGTTAAAAGGACAAAATGGCAGTCGGAACAGATTTAAAAAAACAAATTACTTCAATTACTTCAACATCTAAAATAACACAAGCAATGAAATTGGTAGCGACAGCAAAATTAAAAAAAGTTGGTAAACGAATTTCTAATTCAAAACCATATTTTGCTGAAGTTTATACTGTTTTTAATGATATCATTAGTAAAGCAGATGATTCAATTTATCAAAAAAAAGATGGCATAAAAGATAGTAAACGTACTTGTTGAATCATTGTTAATTCAAATTTAGGTTTATGTGGTGGTTATAATATTAATATTAATAAGTTGGTGTTACAACAATTACGAAAAAGTGATTGTATTATTGCAATTGGTTCTAAAGCAGAAACATTTTATGCCCATAAAGGTTATGAAATTATGCAAACAAGAAAAGATATTGATATTAATTTTTCTTATGATGATGCACGTGAGTTTGCACAAGAAATTTTATCTGGTTTTAATGGAAATACTTATGATGAAATTAAAATTGCTTATACAAAATTTATTAATAATGTAACTTTTGAACCAACAATTTTACAATTGTTACCAATTATTAAGGTAATACAACATGAAGAACCAAAACACATTAATGTTATTACCGAATTTGAACCAGATCCATCAACGATTTTAGAAAATGCGGTGCCAATGTATTTAAATACCATTTTATTTTCATCAATCGTTGAATCACAGGTTTCAGAACAAGCCTCACGGCGAGTAGCAATGGAAAATGCAACAGATAATGCAAATGCAATGTTAGAAAAATTATCGTTATTATATAACCGTAAGCGTCAAGCAGCAATTACACAGGAAATTACAGAAATTGTTGCTGGGGCTGGCGCGCAAGAAAATTAAGAGGTGGTTAAAAAATGGAAAAAAATGGAAAAGTAGTACAGGTGTTAGGACCTGTTGTTGATGTACGGTTTACGGAAGAATATTTGCCTGAATTATATAATGCTATTACGGTTAATAATAATGGTACAAAGTTAGTTTTAGAAGTTGTTCAACATATTGGTGATGACACCGTACGGGCAATTGCCTTAGGACCAACAGAAGGAATGGTTAGGGGAATGGATGTGATTGATACAAAAGCGCCAATTACAGTTCCGGTTGGTGAAGAGGTTTTAGGGCGTATATTTAATGTTCTTGGAGAAGCAATTGATGAAAAACCACAGCCAAAGACAAAGACAATGCGTCCAATTCACCGTGAAGCACCATCATATGAAGAACAACAAACAACAGCTGCAATTTTAAAAACAGGCATTAAAGTTGTTGATTTATTAGTTCCCTTTGCAAAGGGGGGAAAAATTGGTTTGTTTGGTGGTGCTGGAGTAGGAAAAACAGTACTAGTACAAGAGTTAATTAATAATGTGGCAAAAGCACATGGAGGAATTTCTGTCTTTGCTGGTGTTGGTGAACGAACACGAGAAGGTAATGATTTATATTATGAAATGATTGAAGCTGGTGTTATTGATAAAACAGCTTTGGTTTTTGGGCAAATGAATGAAACACCAGGAGCTCGTATGCGAATTGCTTTAACTGGATTAACAATTGCTGAATATTTCCGTGATGATAAAAACCAAGATGTTTTATTATTTATTGATAATATTTTCCGTTTTACCCAAGCTGGTTCTGAAGTATCAGCCTTATTAGGACGGATGCCATCAGCAGTTGGTTATCAACCGACATTAGCAACCGAAATGGGAGCATTACAAGAACGAATTACTTCAACAAAAAAAGGAAGTATTACTTCTGTCCAAGCAGTATATGTGCCAGCGGATGATTTAACTGATCCAGCTCCTGCAACAACATTTGCTCATTTAGACGCTAAGGTTGTCTTAGACCGTGAAATTGCAGCATTAGGAATTTATCCAGCAGTTGATCCATTAGGAAGTTCGTCTCGATTATTAGACCCATTAGTGGTTGGTGAAGAACATTATGAAGTAGCACGAGGAGTACAAGAAATCCTCCAAAAGTTTAAAGAATTACAATCAATTATCGCCATTTTAGGGATGGATGAATTATCAGATGAAGATAAATTAGTTGTTGCAAGAGCACGAAAAATTCGTAACTTTTTATCACAACCTTTTTTTGTAGCTGAAAAGTTTTCTGGAAAAACAGGGAAATATGTCCCTGTAGTAGAAACAATTCGTGCTTTTAGAGAAATCTTAGCAGGAAAATATGATGATGTACCAGAACAAGCATTCTTATATGTTGGAACAATTGATGAGGTTGTTAAAGCCGCCGAAGCTTTAAAACATAATTAAAATGGCGAATCAAATTAGTTTAAAAATTATTACACCACAGGGTGTCATTGTTAATCGCTTAGTTGATATTATAACAGTGAAAACAATTACGGGATATATGGGTATTTTGTATGGTCATATTCCTCTTGTTTCAACAATTGTTCCATCTGAAATGACATACAAAGTTAATAATAAAGAATATAAATTAAGTATTGCTGGTGGAATTTTGCAAGTTGAACAAGAATTTGTTAAAATTCTTGCTGATGAAGTTGAACCTATTAGTTAGATACGAAAATAGAAATCTCTTTTTTGAGATTTTTTGTTTTAATTTTCTTAATTATAAATATAAAATAAAACATGATAAAATGATAATGTCTGAGACTACTTATATGATAAACTAAGTAATATTAAAAGAAGGTAGGCAATGTAATGATAGTAAAAATGATCGTGTGTGATATTGATGGAACATTAGTAACTGATAAAGATAAAAAGATTCCAACTATAAATATTGAGGCTTTAAAAAAGGCTCAAGCAATGCGTATTTTAGTAACGATTGCTTCAGGACGGGTTTCTAGTAGTTTATCTGATTATGCAACAACATTAGGAATTCTTGACCATTGTCCGTATGTTATTGGTGCTAATGGTGGGGCTGTTTTAAATTTAAAAACAAAAGAATATGTCTATGATGAAATAATTTCATATCAAGATACATTATGAGCAATGAATATTGTTCGAGAATTTGGTCATGATTTTTATTTAGCACCACTTAATGAACAAGAAGCTTATGTTTCACAATCAGGCATTATTAAAGATGATCTTTTTTTATTTCGTAATACTGACATTAAAGCAATTGTTTTAGATTGAAATGAAATTCCGCAAATGCGTAAGGTTGTAATTTCTTGTCATGATGAACAAAAACAAAATTGGTTACGACAACAAATTGCGGTCAGTAAAACATTAAAGACAGAAGTTACGGGATATGGGTTTATTGAGATTATTCCTAAAAATGTTAATAAATGACAGGGAATTTTAAAATTAATTGAAGTACTTAAACATAAAGAAAATCACCATCTTGATTCAGATGAAATTATGTGTTTTGGTGATCAAATGAATGACTATGAGATGATTAAAAATTCAAAATATGGAATTGCATTAGCCAATGCTACACCGCAATTAAAAGAAGTTGCTTTTGCAGTAACTGCAAAAGATAATAATGCGGCAGGAATTGCTGATTATCTTTATAAGACAATATTAAAATAGAAGATGAGGTTGTCATGTTAAAAATTAATGGTAATCAAATTAAATTAATTGTTACTGATGTTGATGGTACATTGATTACTGATAAGCAAAAATTACCAACTCTTGTTCAAAATAAATTACTTGCATTGCAAGCAAAAGGGATTGCTGTATCAATTGCATCAGGACGAATGCCCCTTGGTTTTGATAATTACACAAGAGAATTAAAAATTAAGAATTATTGTCAATATGTTATTGGTGCTAATGGTGCTTTAGTGTATGATACTAAAAACAATAAGTCAATTTATAGTAATTTAATGCCAGTTTCGGATTTAGTTATTGTAATTGATATTTTAATAAAATATCAATGTGATTTTACAATTTCATATCAAGATGATGATAATTTATATTGTGCGGGTGAAAAATTATTAAAAATTAAATCAAAACCAGGTGCATTTTTAGATGGAATGAAGCAAGTAAAACCATTCTGCTTTGATGATATTAGAATAGCCAATAAAATTGTTGCAAAGCATTCATCCAAAATAATGTTTCAAGAAATGCATACAGCTTTAAAACAATTTTTAAATATTAATGTTGAACCACTGTCTGAATATGGATGTGATATTGTACATGGTAATTCAAATAAAGGGCAAGCAATTTTACATTTAATTGATATTTTAAATCAAAGGCAAGGACGTGAAATTAAATTAGAGAATGTTTTATATTTTGGTGATAATTATAATGACCGTTCTGTGTTTGAAATTTTACCTTATGCAATTGCAATGGAACATAGTCCAACTCCGATTTTAAATTTAGCATACGATGTAGTTAGCAGCAATAATACCGGAGAAATTTATCATTATTTAAATAACCTTGAAAAAAATAATTAAAATTAATTTAAAATACAATAATTTTGGTAATTTTATAGTATTATTAATTAATAGGAACATAATTTAATTTAGAGAGGGATGTTTTAATGAACCTATCAAGTATGATGTTTTTAGCAATTGAACCACAAGTAGCCAATACAATTATTTATGTTTTTGAAATAATTGCTTTAATTGTATCAATTATTATGATTGTTATTGGTTTATTACAAAACAAAAAAGCACAAACAGGGTTAAGTGCTTTAAATGGTGGTAATGATGAATTATTTGCTAATAGTAAAGAACGTGGGTTAGATCGAACATTATCTATTTTTATGTTAGCATTTGGTTCAACATTATTAGTTATTACATTATTGATAAATTTATTAACAAAAGTTCTATTGTAATAATTAAATCTTTAAAAATATCATTAATTGAAAAGAGATTTAAAAATGTCTCTTTTTTCATTTAGGGGGAAAGGTATATGCACGATCGAATTGTAGCTATTTTAAAAAAACAAACAAAACCAATTGATACGATTGAATTAGCACAGTTATTAGATATTAATAAAATTAATGATAATAAAATGATGTTAAAAGTTTTGGTTGAATTAGAAAATGATAATATTATTGAGGTCACACAAAAACATCGGTTTTATTATTTTGATCCAAAAATTTATTTACGAGGAGTTATTAGCATTAATAAAAAAGGTTTTGGTTTTATTAAAATTAGTGAAAACCAAAAAGAATACTATGTTAAACAAGATGATTTAAATAATGCCTTAGACCAAGATCAAGTTTTGTTTATTTTAAAAAAACAAAAAAATATTAATAATTCTAAAAAAGCAGAAGCACAAGTAATTAAAGTTTTGAAGCGAAATAATGAATATGTAGTTGGAGTTATTAAAAAGAATCGTCATCAACAAAAATATTTAGAAATTTTAAATAATAAATTAACGCAATATCGTGCTAAAATTATTAATTTAGCTGATGCAATTGAAAATACAATTGTAAAGGGAATCATTACAAATATTAATAGTAAAAACAATTTAATGCAAGTTAAAATCATTGAGATCATTGGTAATACTAATCAAGTCGGTGTTGATGTCTTGGCTATTTTACATGAATTTAATATTCGTACTAAATTTAATGAAGAAACATTAAATGAAGCCAATCAAATTAAACAAGATGTTGATGTTGCAAGAATGTTAGTAGATAAATCACGCCGTGATTTACAAGCAGAAATGTTTGTTACAATTGATGGGAATGATTCAAAAGATTTTGATGATGCTATTTTAGTTAAAAAAAATCAAAATGGTAATTATTTATTATTGGTTGCGATTGCTGATGTTGCACATTATGTTGCACAGAATAGTTATCTTGATAAAGAAGCTTTTGACCGAGGGTGTTCAGTTTATTTAATTGACCGGGTTGTTCCAATGTTACCAGAAAAATTAAGTAATGGGATTTGTTCGTTAAATCCTTTTGAACCACGATTAACATTAATTTGTGAAATGGAAATTAATAAGCAGGGACATGTTGTTAATTCTAGTATTTATGAAGCTGTCATTATTTCAAAAGCGCGATTAACTTATGATGAAGTTAATAAGTTATTCTGCCAAGAAAAAAATCAAATCTCAGGTGAAATTGCTCAAATGTTGCTTTTAGCGCAACAGTTATATCAAATTTTAGTTTTAAAAAAAGAACATGATGGGGTTGTTGATTTTGATTTAGATGAACCAAAGTTTATTGTTGATAAAAATGGTAAGATTAAAGATATTGTTGTGCGAGAGCGTGCTGATGCAGAAAAATTGATTGAGAGTTTTATGATTCGCGCTAATGAAACGGTAGCCGAAACAATTTATTGAATGGATTTGCCATTTGTTTATCGTGTGCATGATAAGCCAAAACCAAAAAAATTGTTTGATTTGTATACGCAATTATCTTATTTAGGTTTAAATATTAAAGGAAAGTTAGAAAATATTCATTCTAAAGATTTACAGCAAATTTTAAATAAGTTAAAGGATAAAGAAAATTTTAAAGTTATTTCAGCTTTAGTATTACGAAGTATGGAAAAAGCTAAATATAGTGCTATTAATGATGGCCATTTTGGACTGGCATCTTGATGTTATACGCACTTTACTTCACCAATTCGGCGTTATTCCGATTTAGTTGTTCATCGTTTATTAAAAGAATATTTATTTCAAGGAAAAGTTAAAATTACTGATTTAGAACAAACGCGTACTTTTGTTAGTCATGCTAGTCAACAGTCATCCCTTGCAGAATTACGGGCAATGGAATGTGAACGAGAAGTTGACAAAATGAAAGAAGCTGAATATATGGAAGATAAAATTGGCTATCAATATGATGGCATTATTGCTGGAATTACTTCGTTTGGAATTTTCGTTGAATTACCAAATACAATTGAAGGATTGGTTCATATTACTGATTTAAAAAATGACTATTACGTTTTTGATGAAAAAAGTTTAAAATTAATTGGAGAACGGAAACGAAAAAAATATTTTTTAGGAAAAAAAGTACGAATTAGAGTAAAGAAAGCAAGTAAAAAATTACGGCAAATTGATTTTGAACTAGTTGATTAAGGAGGTGTGATATTAATGTTGACAATTACAGTTAATAAAAAAGCACGGTATAATTATGAAATTATTGAAACCTATGAAGTTGGTATTGTTTTGACAGGCAGTGAGATTAAGTCAATTCGTAATAATGATGTATTAATTAATGAGGCCTTTGTTATTATTCGAAAAAATGAGGTCTTTGTTATCAATATGATAATTGCTCAATATAAATTTTCAACATCATATGTACCAGATGCTGATCGGACTAGAAAATTACTTTTGCATAAAAAAGAAATTAAAAAAATTTTGCAACGAATTAAATTAGAACGTTTAACATTAGTACCATTAAAGTTATATCTTAAAAATAATTATGCTAAATTAGAAATTGCTTTAGTTCGTGGGAAGAAGAATTATGATAAACGAGAAACAATTAAGCAACGCGATAATGAGCGTTTACGTCGGAAATATTAATTTTTAAAAAGTAGAAGGTAAAAAAAATTAATTGAGGTAGTAAATTCAATAATTAAAGAAAATGATAAAAATAATGATAGGTTTACTCAGTTTTCTATAATTATTGAAAATTTACTTCGAAAAATTCCAGATTTTAATCTCAAAAATTATGGGGCACAAAATAATAAATTTTCATTATTTTTAAAAAACAATTTTGAAGACAGTTATGATTTTAAAGAAAAGGGAGGAATTTTATATATAAAATTAAAACAAAAGAAGAAATAATTATAATAAATATGATTAATAATAAGGAAATATATTATTTTTTAGTTAATATATGAGTGTAAAACTGTTAGAAGTTATAATAAAAGTATAAATAAGAGAGGAAGTAGAAATGAATACGGGAGAAATAGTTACCGTTATTGTTGCTTCGTTATCATTCATAAGTACAATTATTTCTTCAATATTTACTTTTATTGCTAATAAAAATAATCAACTAAATGAAGTAAAAATTGATGAAATACATAAAAAGTTAATAGAAAATCATTCAAGAATAATGGAAATTCTAATAAACAAAACATCTTCCACAATTGACAATGCAATTAATGGTTTTATAAAATTATTTAAACAAAGTAATAAAGATCAATCATATGAAAGAATGGAAGGGGAAATAACAAACTCCAATGAACCTGATATTAGTTAAAATATNCNTTTAAAANAAAAAANTCNNANGAAAANAATAATAGACTTCTTGCATAACCTAGTTATTTTAAAATTCCTATAAAATATATTTAAAATAGAAATTATAGGAATCT
>NZ_MQTY02000159.1:0-947 GCF_016082285.1 Spiroplasma sp. Moj | reverse complement strand
ACATAAAAGCATAAATTTTTTAACACCAACTGAAGCTGTGTTAAAATTTTTAAAAGACTAACTGGTCTAAAATGTATATGGTACCTCACATTATATAAACTATCTTTTTTATAAACTTAATATATTTTATTGCTAATTTAGCCTTTAAAACGCGTCATAATAGTCATTTTTCAAGATAAAATTTTGTAAATAATTCATAATTTTGCTTGTATATATATACTGAAGGTAAATCTTGATNAAGAATTTCAATAAATAGTTTCAAGATAAGAAAAGGAGAAAAACAAGTATGAAAAAATTACTAAGTTTATTAAGTGTATTAACAATTAGTGGAACAGCAATACTAGGTGTAATTGCTACTGATTGCCTTAAAAATAATATTAAATATTTATCTGAATTAAATTGAACAGGTTTAAATATAACAAAAAATAAAAGAGAAACAAAAAATAATAAACCTAAAACTATATTTAATACTAATGGAGCTGACACGCCATCTCAACAACAAATCAAAGAAAAAGTAAAAGAATTAAATCCCCAAGTAAATATTAATAGTATTAATGTTACAAATATTAGTGAAAATAGTGCAGAAATCACTGTAACTGGTTTTAGTGGTAAAAAAACAATTAATTTTACAGTTAATAAATCTGTACCAATAAACAAAGTTATTACAAATACTAATTTGGGAGAAATAGATTTTTCAATTGGTGGATTAAAAATGAACCAAATTGTTCAAGAATCCTTAAAACTTTTTAATCCTAAATTAGATATTTCAAAAATTAATATTACAAAAATTAGTTTAAATAATGCCAAAGTTGAAACAAATGATACAAGTATTTATACTGGTGAAATAAATGTTAATTATAGTAACCCAGTAAAATCAGTTTTTAGAAACACTGAATTAGGATTAATTAGAATTAATGGTGTTAATAAACCAACAGAACAAGAAATTA
>NZ_MQTY02000158.1:0-967 GCF_016082285.1 Spiroplasma sp. Moj | reverse complement strand
ATATATTTTATAGGAATTTTAAAATAACTAGGTTATGCAAGAAGTCTATTGAATATTTATTATTTTTTTCAATAGTATTAGTAGGATCATAAATTATTGTTTTATTGGGTAAAATAATAGTAATAAAAAAAGAAATAAGCATTGTTGAAATTAAAAGAAATATTTTATTCATAAATTTTCCCTTTCATTGATTTAAAAAATTACTTTATAATTTTACCTAAATAAACTAGTTTTTACATATTATTTATGCATATTTATAAATAAAAAACAATAAAGTTTACTTTATTGTTCTTAACCTATCATAATTAATATCTTATGATGGTGGATAGACATAGTCTTCTGGTTTAAACGAAATTCGATATTTATCAATTGGTCAAGGTGTATAATAAATATTAGACTTCTTGCATAACCTAGTTATTTTAAATATATTTTATAGGAATTTTAAAATAACTAGGTTATGCAAGAAGTCTAATAAATCTGGTCCGTTTATTTTAATAATTAAGGTTAGTATGTGAATAATAATTGTCACATTATTCATTTAATAGTTTATAAATGTTATTGTGTTGCTGATTACTACTAATAAGNAATATAACAAAATTTAAAACTAAACCTAAATTATTTATTTAATANNNNTNTTGCANANNAATAACTATTTGTTATTGATTGCTTATTATTTGATTTATTATGTTATCTATTATTTTTTATGGTGGTCTAGATTGCTGACTATTTTTTGATTCTATATTAGGATTGAAAGGAGTAAAAATACTTAATAAGGTCCATAAATATTATATCCAGTTTTTATTATATGCTTCTAGATTTTTCTGACAATAGTTTCATTTTTAATTATAAAAAATATCAACTTTTCCTAATTTGTCTTTAGTTGGTAAATAATTTGTTAATTTTGTGAAAACCATATACATTTTAGACCAGTTAGTCTTTTAAAAATTTTAACACAGCTTCAGTTGGT
>NZ_MQTY02000157.1:0-993 GCF_016082285.1 Spiroplasma sp. Moj | reverse complement strand
AATGCCTTAAAAGACAGTAATTTATTAGCATTTAATGAACTTAAAATGAAAATAAGAATATTAGAAAATAATATAAAATTACATCTCTTAAACNAAACTAANGGGGGTGTATCAGTATATGCACANTATTATGGTCGTGAAAATGAAANTNAAATAAACTATANTNNCCCANTAATTAACATAACAGATAGGAGAAAAATATAATGGCAATGTTATATGAATATAGTTATCTTAATGAGATAGTAGTTAGTTTATTAGAAAATAAAGAATATATAGCAGATGAGATTAATTTAGCAGGTAGTCGTAAAGCGGGTAAAACATATAGTATTGATGAATTAATAGCATTATTAAGTTGTGTTGTATTAGCAAATAAAGATAAAAAAATAGCAATATATGGTTTTAGATTAAATAGTGCTGATACTGCTGAAATGCAACAAGATATTCAAGATGCATTAGATAAANTTGGTTTAATCCTTAATCCTACTAAAAAATGAAAAGGTGGTCATTATCAATATAATNCTAGGTTTAATAAACCAACTTGAACATTTCCTAATGGTAGTTTTATTAAATTACAAGGAGCAAGAAAAAGTAATTCATCGCAAGTATTAGGTAAAGGAACAGCAAGAGCAAATGGTGCTGATTTATGTATTATTTGGCTTGAAGAAGCAAATGAATTTAGTAAATCAGAAAAAGAAGCAATTATGCAAGCAGTTCGTGATTATAAAAAATTAATATTAATTACAAGTACTAACCCTGATAGTATTTATCAAGATCATATAGATTATTTAAACAAATTATTACCTTTTAATCGTAAAGAATTAGAAAGTAATGGTGAACAAATATCTAAATTAATAGTTCCAGTATTAGATCCTAAAACAGGTCAAAAAGCATATGATAAAAAAGTAATTAATCATTANACTNNTTNNNTAANNAATAGACTTCTTGCATAACCTATTAAAATAATTGTAAATATTTTTAAAAAGATACTAATAG
>NZ_MQTY02000156.1:0-1193 GCF_016082285.1 Spiroplasma sp. Moj | reverse complement strand
TATTAGTATCTTTTTAAAAATATTTACAATTATTTTAATAGGTTATGCAAGAAGTCTATTGAAAAATGTCGTTCACTAGAAGAACGTGATGCACAAGCAGTTTGTGTTTTATGTTATATTAACCCAAGTACAAACGAAACAGGGTATTTTCGAGGAATAACAAAAGGTCTTATTACTGAAAAACCAGTTGGTAATAATGTTTTTTTGGTTATGATGCAATTTTTTTTTACCAGAAATTGGTCAAACTTATGCTGAATTAACTGTAGAAGAGAAAAATAAGTATTCGCATCGTTCAAAGGCTTTTCAAATGTTTAAAAAATGATGACTAGGAGGAAAAGATGAAGACAACAAAAAAAATTAACATTATTTTATTTGAACCAGAAATTGCACAAAATGTTGGAGCCATTATGCGAACTTGTGTTGCAATTAATGCTAAGTTACATTTAATTGAACCATTTGGATTTATTTTTGATGAACGATTTATTGCTCGCAGTAGTGCAAATTATGTTGAGTTTGCTGATTATGAAACATATAATGATTGAAATCATTTTTCACAATTAAATCCAAATCTTAAATTATATTGTTCAACTCGTTATGCACAACAACCACATAGTGCAATTGATTTTACAAAGGAAGAAAAAGTTTTTATTTTATTTGGGCGTGAATCAACTGGTATTCCAACAACAATTTTGAAAGAACATTTATCACGAACTTTTCGTATTCCAATGTCAGAAAAAGTCCGTAGTTTAAATGTTGCTAATACAGTTGGGATTGTCGGTTATGAAATTATGCGGCAATGAGATTATCCTGGTTTATCAAAAGTTGAAATTCAAAAAGGGGCTGATTTTTTAAAATAAAAATAACAATGCTTTTTGTGAATTTTTTTAGTATTGAGTTATATTGATTGTTTTTAGAAATGATGATAAAGAATGAATCAAGTAATATGAATCAAGTAATATTGGTTGGGCAAGTAGAAGGAACTTATGAAATTATTTATGATAAAAAAGAAGCAGAACGAAAACTAATGAAATTTTTACTAAAGATTCAGTGCCCTTTTAAAAATAAAGATGGTAACTATGATAGTGATTTAGTTAATGTTAAAGTATGAACAAATAATATCGATGATTTAGATATTAGACTTTTTGCATAACCTATTAAAATAATTGTAAATATTTTTAAAAAGATACTAATAG
>NZ_MQTY02000155.1:0-1237 GCF_016082285.1 Spiroplasma sp. Moj | reverse complement strand
AACCTTTAAAATATCTAACATTTTATTAAAAGTGGCTTGTTTTATTCCTGTTAATCGGAATAATTCTTTATCATTAATAAAATCAAATTTATCAAATTTCATAATTTTAGATTCCTATAATTTCTATTTTAAATATATTTTATAGGAATTTTAAAATAACTAGATTATGCAAGAAGTCTAATACAACAGCTGTTAATTTTCTAGGTGCAGATACTCTACTATTTCAGGTAGCATAGATTATATTTGAACTGGATTGGGTAATGCAATGATGAAAGTTAAAGATGCTATTTATAATGTGTTATTACAGTTAATAATCTTCAAAATCATTAATTTACAATTTATATTTTTTTTTATTATTTATTCTACAGTTAAAATTTTAACTTTATAAGGTTCTTGAATTCCCTTAATTTCAACTAAATCTCCAACTTTTTTGCCAATAATAACTTTTGCAATTGGTGATTCATTTGAAATTGTATTTTCAAAAGGATTAGCTTCAACAGCACCAACAATTTTTAATTCATATTTTTTATTAATCAATAAATTAGTAAATGTTACTGTACTCCCCAATTTAATAATTCCTGTTTTTGATTTAACTTCCTTAATTTCTTTTGCTTTTGTTAATAGTGATTCAATTTCTTTAATTCGTCCTTCAACTTCCGCTTGACGGTTTCGTGCTGCATCATAATCAGCATTTTCTGATAAGTCTCCCTGTGCACGAGCTTCTTTTAACTCTTCAATAACTTCGGGACGAATAACATTAATTAAATTATCTAATTCTTCTTGTAAGTCTTTAATTCCCTCTTTAGTTAACAAAATTTCTTCATTCATGGTGTTCTCTCCGTTCCTCTCTGTTTTTTAATTACAACAATCATTATTATACCTTAAAAAAAGCAATAATAATGGGGTTTTTTATTTTTTATCAAGTAATAAAAGCCTTAATTTTTGTTGCAATCATATCAATTGCAATTTCATTTCCTTCATAATATGTCACAATAAATATCGGCATATTTAATACTTGGCTCAACAAAGTACTCATGCATTGATTTTACTGTTGTTAAATACTGATTAATAATACTTTCAACTGTTCGCCCCCGTTCTGATAAATCACGTGTTAAACGTCGAATAAAACGAATATCATCTTCTTTTTTAATGTAAATTGTAATTGCAAACACGCTTTTTCCAAAGCTCTTATTAGTAAAATGATAACATCATTTAAAATAAATGCAACTATTTTTTA
>NZ_MQTY02000154.1:0-1365 GCF_016082285.1 Spiroplasma sp. Moj | reverse complement strand
TTTTAGATTCNTATAATTTCTATTTTAAATATATTTTATAGGAATTTTAAAATAACTAGGTTATGCAAGAAGTCNNNTATTGAAAATATTTTTGCTATTCTTAAAAAATTTAAAATTATTACAGAAAAATATCGTAATCATAGAAAACGATTTAGTTTAAGATTTAATTTAATTGCTTCAATTTATAATTTGCAATTATTATAGATAGCATANAATATAAGATGTATTTAAAATTAAATAATTTAAATAAAAAANTCATTTTTCGTTGTAGGAAAATATTAAATTTTTAAATAAAAGACATAATTAATTAAAATTATAATTTGCTATTAGTATCTTTTTAAAAATATTTACAATTATTTTAATAGGTTATGCAAGAAGTCTATTATTCCATCATTGTCAACATAAATAAATCCTTTTTCAAATAAAGCATCACAGTCAAATAAACACATAGGTACTACAATATTTTTATCCCTTTTCTCATCCTCATCAGATTCAACACGTTTTTTATAAAATTAGTGTAATAATATTAACAACAAAATAAAACATAAATAAATAAAAAAGAAAATCATTTGTCAAGTTTTTGCGGGATAATACTAATGGTGTTGACAACATTATTATTTAAACTACTTATGAAATAACTTTTTATGAAAAACAAAAATCTGATGTGTTTTTGTTTACCATATGTTACCAGAATATAAACCTTAAATTATTCAAAACTATAAAATATTTGTTAAATAATAATGTGGCACCTATTCATTTTTATGATACTAAAAAATGAATAAAAAATTGTTAGTACTTTAGTTATCAAAATTAATACTGCTGAAATTATAAACTAATACATAAGAATGAAAAACCTCTTACAATAAGAATCTAAGATTATATGGAATAGCTTAATATCCTCTTTAGACACCAAGCAAATCCCCCTTCTAACTTATTGTAATTTTTTACATAATAGACTTCTTGCATAACCTATTAAAATAATTGTAAATATTTTTAAAAAGATACTAATAGCAAATTATAATTTTAATTAGTTAATTATTCTGTTATTATTTCACGTCTCTGTCCTTCCAATCTGACTTAACTTTTTGATGCTCTGTGGTTCTAAGTGTCACTGTGAGAGAGAGAAAGAGAAATTGAGGTAAAGAGGAACCAGAGGGATACAGTTCTCTGTCTCCTTTATTTGCTCTCGCTCACTATCTCCATCCCTGTCTATCTTTCATAATCTGTCTAGCTATTTCTATCTCTATCTCTCCCTCTATCTCTCTCTCTCGTTGGCTTCCTTTTTACGCTTTCTCTCCCTTTCTCTCTTACTCGNTCTCTCTTCATATTCTTATTGTCCTTCCCCATTTTCGATTAGAGTATACA
>NZ_MQTY02000153.1:0-1424 GCF_016082285.1 Spiroplasma sp. Moj | reverse complement strand
CAAAAAGAAATTAATAAAGTTATAAAAATTATTAATGAGAAACCACGACCGAGTTTAGGTTGATTATCCTCCAAAGAAGTATTTTTACAAAATATTTAGTAATTAAATTATTAATTTTAAATATTTAACAAAAATCATTTTTCATGGTGCTGAAATAACTACATAATTTAAAAAAATTATTTTTTTTTGAAAAACTTGTTGCAATTTTTAATAAAAAATATATTATTGACTTAATAAGGGCAAATTGTCTTATTTGCATCTTTACTTTACACTTTATTTCGTGAAATTGGTCATATTATTCACTTTTATTCTCTTTCTAGGAATATTAATCCTATTGAACATCTAAAAGAATTTTTAGTAAAAAAAATTAATAATTCCCACAATTTGGATAGAGAAAAAATTTCAATTATTTCATCTTAGCAAATATTCTTTTAAAAGTTCTTTTGAATTTTTTGCCGAAGGATTTTCATACTGATTTTTAACAAATGATACATTAAAAACCAAAGCATGAGAATTTTGACATGAGTTTTTAACTTTTTATTTGCCAAGTTTAAGATAATTTTATTTTTATTTAAAACTAAATTAAGTGACTTAACAATTTTATTTTAAATTAAAAAAATACTGATAAACATCAGTGCAAGTTATTTAATTAACGTGAAACTTGATCTAATAATTTTTGTCATTTTTGTGACTCTTTTTCTCATGATTCTTTTGATAAAATCATTTTTCGCTCACACATTGCTTTTTTAACACGTGAAATATTTGTCAAACGAGCTTGTTTTTTAGCACGTTCTTCATATAAAGCATTATTTTTAGCAATTTCTTCTTTCCGTTTTTGTTCTAATAAAGCAATTTTTTCTTGTTCAATCTTATCAACATCTTTAAGTTTTGATGCTGCTTTAAGTTCTTTTTCCTTTGCTAATTTAATTTTTTCTTCTCATTTTTTTGCTGCAATAGCACATGCTTCATTATTTTTTTTAATTCATTCTTCATGCATTAGTTTTTCTTTTGCTGCTTTTATATCAGTTTTAGTAGTTAACTCTTTTCCTTCCTCAATAATTTGATTTATTAAATCAACTACTGGTAATTCTTCTTGCATAACAATTTTCTTTTTTATTGCCATAAATAAACTCCTCATCTTTTTATGTTTCGTTTCCTATATAAGAATATTTATTGATATTTCTACATAGACTATTGTTATTATATCAAAAAAAATAAAAAATTTAAAATATTCCTTTTGTGTATTCTATATATTTTGATTCAAAGGTAAAAAATGGTAAAAAAGGAGTAATATCATGCTAACATTTNANAATANAAAATTAGNNNTNNNNTAGTTNNANNNTTTATNCATTAGACTTCTTGCATAACCTAGTTATTTTAAAATTCNTATAAAATATATTTAAAATAGAAATTATAGGAATCTA
>NZ_MQTY02000152.1:0-1449 GCF_016082285.1 Spiroplasma sp. Moj | reverse complement strand
ATAATTTGCAATTATTATAGATAGCATAGAAGATGTATTTAAAATTAAATAATTTAAATAAAAAAGTCATTTTTCGTTGTAGGAAAATATTAAATTTTTAAATAAAAGACATAATTAATTAAAATTATAATTTGCTATTAGTATCTTTTTAAAAATATTTACAATTATTTTANTAGGTTATGCAAGAAGTCTATTATTTTTAATGCAATTTTAACAATGATTAATTAAAAAAATACCCAACAAGTTGTCTGAGTATTTTTTATTATGATTTATTATGATCAATATCTTAATCTTCTAAGACCATATATTTAATAAAACGATTCATTCATAAGTCAGAATTGGCCCCCGTTTGTAAGTTTCCAACTTCACCCGTTTCGAACCCAACATAATTTCCATTTTTAATATAGACGTAAGTTGGCGTTCCAGTTAATCCTAATGAATCAGCAGTAATTGTTTTGTCAATTTCACCATTAATTTTATGAGCATTTCGCTCTTGTGTTACAATTCAATCAGCAATTTTTTTTGCTCATTTTTCTTTTCAAATACCATTATAATCTTTAATGTTATCAGTAATAATTAAGCGAGTGTTTTTAATTTTTTCTTGTTCATCAGCACTAATCGGATATGTTTTTAAAGCATATTGGGCACCAAAATTACCTGCTAAATACTTGTAATATTTATCATTACCATAGCCATTTTTATTATATAAATCTGGAATTGTAGTATCTGTTGTATTTTGACAATGAATGCAATTCTTTGCTGAAACCATAAAAATAAAATTTTCTTTATTGTTTATACCATTGATGAATTGGTTGTAATATGCCATATTTTGATCTGAACAAGCGATTGTTGCTGTTGCTGTTGTTGTTGCGAGTGTCATTGCTGCCATTGGACTTAGCAGTTTTTTCATTTCTATTCCTCCCCAAGAATTATTTTATATAATTGTCTATCTATAACTATACATTATTTTTTATATTTTTAAAGTTAAATCTAAATATTTTTATGGTGTTATTTAGTAGATAATTATGAGAGAAAAGTATATAATTATAGAAAATAATACAGATTTTAAAGGAGAGTAAATGATGATGGATATGACCACCGCATTGGCTGTGTTACTTCCAATAATGATTATTTTATTAATTTTTTCAAGTTTTTTTTCGGCTTCAGAAACAGCTATTACCTCAATTAATGTTATTCGTTTAAAACAAATGGCAAAAAAGAATGTTAGTAAACGGAAAAAAAGAACAACAAATAAAACAATTCGTCGAGCAAAACAAGTTTATAAATTAGTCAAAGATTATGATCGTACTTTAGTAACTATTTTAATTGCAAATACTTTAGTTAATACGGCTTTAGCAACAATTGGAACTTTATTTTTTGCGTCTTTGATTAGACTTCTTGCATAACCTAGTTATTTTAAAATTCCTATAAAATATATTTAAAATAGAA
>NZ_MQTY02000151.1:0-1566 GCF_016082285.1 Spiroplasma sp. Moj | reverse complement strand
TTTAAATAAAAAAGTCATTTTTCGTTGTAGGAAAATATTAAATTTTTAAATAAAAAACATAATTAATTAAAATTATAATTTGCTATTAGTATCTTTTTAAAAATATTTACAATTATTTTAATAGGTTATGCAAGAAGTCTATTAATTATTATTATAAAGTTTTTTTAATGCATATGCAACTGGTGGAAAAATAGCAACCGCTAACAACATTTCTGGTAAATAATTCGTTGCTAAAATAATTCAAGTAAAAGTGTGAAAAAAGCGTTGTTGATCTGGGTCAGTATAAATTAAAGGACCAATAAAATACATAAAAACTAAAACAAAAATAGTATTTAACGTAGCTACAGTAAAAGCAATAATAATATTATAAATTTTTAAATAATGTCGTTGGTATCAAGTCAATTCTGTAATTTGATTAGTATAAATTTTTGTTTCAATTTTAACCGAAGTTTTTGTTAAAAAATAAGCTAAAATACCAACACAAAGTCCCATTAAAACCCGTGGCACAACAGAAAACAATGGATTAAAAAAAATAAAACTAGTTGGACCTAATGAAATTAATGTTTGAATTAATGAGGATAAACCAAAAATAAGACCATAAATTAAACCTGCTCAAATTAAATTTAAATTCATTGTAATATATAAAGCATACATTCCTATTAAAAATAAAATATGCATTAAGGTTAAACTAACTGGACCAATCGTAATATATCCTAATGATGGAACTAAAGCAAACAATAAAAAAATTGCAATAATAATACTATTAATTGTAATCATTCTTGTCGTTACTTTTTTCATTTATTCCTCCAATGATAACTAAATCATTTAATTGTCTATTAGTCCTTTATGTCTCATTTTCATGTTGCTAATTTTTTCTGATCAGCAATCGCAATATATGGCAAATTACGTAAACGTTCTTGATAATCTAAACCAAAGCCAATTAAAAAAGCAGGTGGAACATCAAATCCATATCAATCAGCAGCTAAATCTACTTTCCGACCAGCTTTTTTATCTAATAAAGTAACAACTTTCACACTACGTGCTCCTTTTAGATATAAATAGTCTTTAATCATTTTAATTGTTTTACCACTATCAATAATATCTTCGACTAATAAAATGTCGCGATTTGTTATTGGCATTGGTAAATCAAATAAAATTTGGGGGGTATCTTTACTCTTAATACCACCAAAATAAGATGAAACAACCATATATTCCGTTTCACATTCAATACCAACTAAATGAGAAATAAATTTTGCCATAAAAGGAATACATCCTTTTAATAATCCTAAGCATAAAATCGTATTATCTTTTGCTGGATATTCATTAAGATAATAATGACTAATTTGTTGCCCTAATTCAAAACATTTTTCATCAATTTCTTCAGTAGTAATTAAAATTTCTTTTACAAGGGGATGTATCTTCATTTTTCTGCCTCACTAAATATTAATAATTTATTTTAATAATATAATTATAGTATATTATAATACAATTAATGTTTAATTAAAAGATACTTAATCTTAAAAAAATGTGAAAACCATATACATTTTAGACCACTGATTTAGTCTT
>NZ_MQTY02000150.1:0-1599 GCF_016082285.1 Spiroplasma sp. Moj | reverse complement strand
ATAATTTGCTATTAGTATCTTTTTAAAAATATTTACAATTATTTTAATAGGTTATGCAAGAAGTCTAATATTAATAGCAAAAAAATGGAGAATCTTTTACAAAATAATCTCTTTAAAAAAAATTAATGATATAATATTGTTGTTCATATGACAATATAATAAATCTTCCTTTTTTTTCTTTTTAAAATTTAAAGTATGATTTTAGATATTCATTTGAATAAGAAAGGAGGGCAGCAAGAATGTATAATAATAAACCACAACACAGATTTAATAAAAAAAATGAACAATTTATTAACGATGAAAAGTTTTTATTAGCATCAAAACAACCGCAATTAAAAACAGTTACTAGTAAAGATGGACAAATAAGAGATTTATGTGAATTTTGAGTTTTAGATAATGGTGAAGAAGTGCAATGTGTAGTATGAAATGATTTAGCACAAAAATTAAATGCTGAATTTAATCTTGAAAGCTTTACAGCAATTACTATTACTTATAAAAAGAATTTTAATGATTTTACTGGTAAAACTCGTTATAGTGTTCGTGATTTTGCTTTTACTAATTAATTCATTCTTTGATTTTAAAGTAAAACAATAAAAACCCTTTGAAAAGGGTTTTTTCTTTGGAATTATTAATAAAAGTCTAGTATTAAAGGAATTTAAATTGTGTTTTATTTTGTTAATAAGACTTTTTTAGGGAAAAATGTTATAATAATATTAATTGAAAGCAAAAGGATGATATAAAATTTATGGAGAAAAAATATTTAATTAAAATATTAGCAAAAAAGGATGCAACTTTAAATTATAAAACAGCAATGGCCTTGACCTAAAAGGTTTTAGCAGAAGAAACTGGGACTGTTGATCCTAAAATTATTTTACGTTTTAAATGATATCGCCCATCGCAAGAAGTTTTTGAAAGTATTTATTCAACTGCTGTATGAGGAACAAAGATTGCTTTTGAACGTTATCAAGATTTAATTCTTAATATTGCTTTAAAAGATGTTGTTTCTTTCAAAGCTTTATATAAAGGGATTATGAATGTTTTTGTTAAAATTGATGATGAAATCCAAGCTTATGGGGAAAATATAATTGCTATTACTGATTATGCTAATTTATTATTAACCATTATTTCGGAAATAACTAAAACCAATTTTATTCGAACAACTTTTCATGATGAACATCTTGAGAATCCTAATATTAATCCTTTTTTAAGTCATATTTTAGGAGGGGCAGCATTAGGAATTGCTCGTTGGTTTGGTTATCGAATTCTTCATCAAGATAACGGACATGAATTAATTCAAAAATTATATATGATGAATATTAATAAAATTAAGGGATTTGACCAAGATAATATTAATGACATTTTATTTTTAATTGAAGATTTATTAAATTATATTGAAAAAAACTCTTATTTTATTGAAGAGTTTACCGCAGCAGATCAATAGAATTGTTTCATAAAGGAGAAAAACTTATGGCAAAAATGAAAAACTTTGTAGATGCAACATATGATAACCAAAATGTTTATTTAATTAGACTTCTTGCATAACCTAGTTATTTTAAAATTCCTATAAAATATATTTAAAATAGAAATTATAGGAATCTA
>NZ_MQTY02000015.1:8863-14306 GCF_016082285.1 Spiroplasma sp. Moj | reverse complement strand
CAAATGAATAAATGAAAATAAATTGATATAAAAATCAAAATATAATACAAAAATAAAATGAATAAATGGCTATATTTATTGTGTTTTCTTTAATTTAAAAATATACAAAATAAAAAATAAATAAATAAATGAAATTAGAAAAAAATAAATAAATAAAATAAATCAATTTCAAAAAATATGTATAAAATAAATAATATTAAATTATTAAAAATGTAAAAAAAAAAAATAAAAATAAAAAAAAAGCAAAAAGATAAATGGAAAAAAATATGTTAAAAAATAAATAAATAATATTAAATTGTAAAATAAAAGACATAATTAATTAAAATTATAATTTGCTATTAGTATCTTTTTAAAAATATTTACAATTATTTTAATAGGTTATGCAAGAAGTCTAATGAATTAAAGATGCTAAAAAGGTTATGATTTATAGAAAAGAATAACCTTTTTTATTGAAAATTGATATAATAAATAATAGTAAGAAACGAGGGTTTTAAATAATGGCAAAGAATATTTTTGGTAAAAAAAAGAATCGCAATTTATTACTAAATTATTTTAAACCATCCATTTATGTGAAAAATGTTAATAAAATTAATCTTGAATCATTAAAAAAACATGGGATTAAAGTCTTTATTTGTGATTTAGATAATACTTTAACCCCATTTTACCGTGGTATTCCGAATACTGATAATTTAAATTTAATTCAAAAGGTCAAGGAATTAGGGATGATTTTTGTGTTAGTATCAAATAATGCCCGAAAACGAGTTGAACGGTTTGCCCAAAAAGCAGGAATTGAACATTATTATTGAAATGCTAAAAAACCATTATTAAAATATTTTTGTGTGATTTCACGGCAATTTAATACTAATCCCCATGAAATGATTATGGTTGGTGATCAATTAATTACGGATGTTTTATTTGCTAATTGAGCCCATATGGAAAGCATTTTAGTTGTCCCAGTAACAGGTGTTAATGAATCAAACCGATTAATGCGTTTATTAGAAAATTTACTTTATAAACGGTTAGCTCAAAAAAAATATTTTACATAAAGGTTTCTTTGATGAAGGAGAATATGGATTAGACTATGATATCTTATAAGAAGTGTACTGGTTGTGGGGTTATTTTACAAACTACAACTCCAAACGACCTTGGCTATGTGGAAACATTAACGCAAGATTATTGTTATCGTTGTTTTCGGTTAACTCATTATAATGAACTAGTTCCTTATAATATAACAGCAATTGATTTTCTTGCAAAGTTACGGCAAGATTATCATTTGAATTGACATTATTTTTATGTTTTAGATGTTTATGATTTGGATGGAACACGGAATTTGGAATTAGAACAACTATTACAAAATAATAAAGTAACTTTAATTATTAATAAAATTGATTTAGTAAATAAATTAATTAATGCTAATAAAATTATTACTTATATTAGTGAACTTTTTCGAAATTCAGTGCTTTTTTCAAAAGTAGAAGATATTATTTTAGTGAGTGGTTTAAAGAATTATGGTTTAGATGAATTATGACGATATATTAAGCGCCAAGATAATGACCTTGTTTTTGTTGGTAGTTATAATACAGGAAAAAGTACATTATTAAATAGTTTAATTAAGTTAACTAACCAACAACAAAAAATTACTGTTTCGAATAACCTTGCAACAACATTAGATAAAATTGTTGTTAATTTGGGAACGAGACAGAAAGTTTATGATACTCCTGGTATCATTAATAAGCATAGTCTGGTTCCATATCTTGCCGAAAATAATAAAAATATGCTGACTAAACAACTATTAAAACCAATTACATTTCAATTGTCTGCAGAGCAAACAATTTTTTATGAAGGATTAGCTAGTTTTTCATATCTGACGGGTTTAAAAACAAGTTTTCATTTTTATAAAAATAACAATTTAAAATTACACCGTACCAAATTAAGTAATAAAGATTATTATTTTACCCAACATGTACCAACTGCTGTTGTTAGATTACAAGATTATCAAGAATGAACTGAACGAATGCTCGAAATTAAGGAACCAGGTAATTATTCGCTTTTTATTGCTGGATTAGGATGAATTAGTTTTAAAGGGCAAAGTGGTCAAAAAATAATGGTTGGAACCCATCAAAACATTAAAATTACACTACGAAAACAGTTTATTTAGTTTTATAATTAAAAGTAGATAAGTAGAAAGGAAATAAAAGATTATGAATCTTGTTAAAAAATATCCTTATGTAATTACTGATTTAGATGGCACAATTGCAGGGAAAAGTTATATAATTAATCCTGAAACATATGAAGCATTACAAACATATCAACTAGCTAGTGATTATCACTTGTTTTTAGCTTCAGGACGATTAGACTTAATGGCAAAAGAATATTTTGCAAAATTAAAAATTAAAGCACCAATTATTTCCTGTAATGGGGCGTTAATTCGTGACAGTTTAACAAATGAAATATTATATCAACAACCTTTACCACAAGCATTAGCTCTTGCGGTGTTAACAAAGGCCATTGCAGCAAATGTTGATCACATTGTTTATACTGCTAATATGGTTTATGTTCATCCTGAATCTGGTCGGATTGCTTTTATGCTAAAGTATAATGCCCAATTAGATAATGATGATTATCGCATTCCAATTGATACAGAAACGGATTATGTAGCGTTATTAAAAAATAATGAAATTGAAGTTTTAAAAATTTTATTCCCTTTTAATTCATCAACTGAATTAGAGCAAGTCCAAGCGATTTATCATCCCTTTAAAGCTGCAGCTGATGGTGTTTTCTCTCAAAAAGATTTATTTGATATTCAAGCATTAAATATTAATAAGGGTCATGCTTTTAAAAAATTATGTGCTTTAAAAGGGTATGATCCACAACAGTTTATTTTTTATGGGGATAATTATAATGACCTTGAACTTGCTAAAATTGTTGGTTATACTGTTGCGATGGGGAATAGTGTCTTAGAATTAAAAAAATTGCTAATACAACAACAATGACAGTTACCGATAATGGGGTTCGTGAACATCTTTTTACCGAAGTATTATCAAAAGAACAACTAGCAGAATTTCTTCCCCAAGTTAAAAATGTTTTTAAATAAAACATTTTTTTATTTTATAATGATTTCATGAAGATGTGAAATTTTACGAGAGACACCAAACAAAAGTTCTATGTTGACGGTTCTGCATTTATGAACAAAGATAGTAAGAACAAATTTGTTTTTAAAATATTAAAAATTATTGCCTTAACTGTTGTTATAACACTTTTTATTGTAGGAAGTATTTGAGACCGCCAAATTGCAAAAACAATTGGTGATTTAAATGATAATGGTGTTGTCAGTTGATTAAGTTTATTTTGAGATAAACTAGCTTATACAATGACCGTTCCATTTATGTTTGCAGGAGTAGGGATTTTATTAGAAAGTTTAAATATCAAATATAAATCAAAATTTAAATTCTTAGCAATTATAATTATTACTGTTTATCCTTTATTTATAATTTTATTTACCTTAATTATTAGTCGAATGATTTATCAGCAATCAACATTTTCTGCTTTTGGTGGTAAAGGAAGAGATTATTGATCTGGTCTTGATGGAACAAGCACAATCGTTGCAATGACAATTGAACTTAGTATTGAAGTTATCTTAATGGGCGGGATTGTTTGATTTTTAAGAGTTAAATTTTCAAAACGAGATGATTTATTAACTAATAATTATTGAATTGATGCCTTAAAAATATTTGTAGTGTTTGCACTTTTTGGTATTACTTTTGATCCACTTTTGAAAACTTTCTTTGGACGACCATATTGAGTCCATGTTGATTATCAATATGTTATTGACCATTTACCAGATAGTTGAACAAACAAACCAACTAATGTTATTAATGCCGAATATTTAGATTGGTGACAAATTCAAGGTTTTAAAGTTGAATACTGAGCTTTCTTATTAGGAAAAGCAGGGGAAGGAACACATCACTGAAGTGATAAGGCATTTCCATCTGGTCACATGAATTCATCATCAATGCCTGTTTATGGTTTTTTGTTATATTTCATGAATGAAAAACGTAAACAAAAGATTACTTGCTGAAAATGATTCATATTTGGGTTTTTTATTGCAAATATTGCAATGATGGCATTTATGCAAATTCTTTCAAGAACACATTACTTAACTGATTTAATGTTTAGTTTAATAGTTTTATTAATATTCTTTCAATGAGTTGCTTATGCAACTGACCATGTCATTTATAAAGTTTTATCATTAATTTGAAACAAACAAAACAAACGCTATTCAATGTTTGAATTAAATAATGGTCAGAAAACAATTTTATTGCTTAATATTGATGGTGTTTTATGAATTGTAGCAAAAGTAAGAACTGCAAAAATTAATAAATCTAAAAAATATAAATATTGACATCGTGACAATATTATTTACAAAAAATAAGAACTGGATGTCTGATATAGTCTAAAAATTAAAAAAATCTAGATTATATCTAGATTGTTAAGGCAACTTATAGTAAACAATGGATAATTTTTCAAATTATCTATCGTATGATTGTTTTTCAGTTTTTTCTTTTTTTTTTCATGTAATTCATTCATAACATCCATAAAGTTTCTAAAAACTTCTTGGTTAATTTCTGGAGATTGTGCGCGAACTTGGTTATGAATTTGGGCTTGTTTTTTTGTCATTGCTTGTCATTTTGCGATTTCTTTTCCGCCTTCTTTAAACAAATGATCTGTAAATTCAGCTGCATCTTTTTTGTTAAAACCAAGTTTCTTTAAAAATGAATTAACTCCTTTTTTGATTGATTTATAAGTTTTTTTCAAACTTTCTTTCATTTCTGATGTAAACCCCATATCAAAATTTTCTTTCTTATTATTTAATTAGTTTAATTAAAGTCATTTATTTTAAAAATAATATTAATATTTTTAAAATCATTTACAATATTCACTCTATCATAATTATTTTAAATTAGCAATATTTTTAAGTTAATAATAAAAAATATGCTTATTTTTACCAATTTAATGTAAGAAAAGAGAAAATTTAAATTTTCTCTTTTCTTACATACTATTTTTCTTAATTATTTATTATATTAGACTTTTTGCATAACCTAGTTATTTTAAAATTCCTATAAAATATATTTAAAATAGAAATTATAGGAATCTAAAATTATGAAATTTGATAAATTTAATTTTATTAATGATATTGACGAGAATATCGTACTTTTTTCATCTTGGTAAAAGTTTTGATATTAGTGAGNCTAGTTGTTATNNNANTNTTATTATTCTTCGATATTTATTTTAAGTTTTAAATTAACTTTCTGTCTTTCAAATAAAATACCCCCATCTGGTAAATGACATTATTGTAATAGTATTATGAATTTGTTAAAGCTAATATGTCTAGGCTTACCCAAGCTGTACTCTAGTTTTTGTTAATATATTGTATATCTCTAAA
>NZ_MQTY02000015.1:0-8857 GCF_016082285.1 Spiroplasma sp. Moj | reverse complement strand
AAAAATATTTNTTATNTTTTTTAAATATTTATAATAGATCTAGTTAGTGTTAAATCAAATCACAGTGATTTGCTAAAGAAAAGCATTGACGACGCGTCGTCAACTGTGAACTGCGGGAGAGTATTGAGGAATTTACGAACATACCCGAACTACTACAATGACACTTCGTGCAAGACAATGGCAATATGAGTTATTGTATAAGAATTTGTAAAAAAAAGGCATTGCTCATCGGAGCGACAATCAGCTCAATAATCTGGCTCAACGAGTCACTCACTGAATATGCCCCGGCATATATATCATTCTCTACACTACCTCTCGCTCTGAGTCCGCTGGTGATCAGGTACTCAGAGATAAAGCCTCAGTTCAAAAGCCTCAACATAAGTCGTTTAACTCAAGCTTCTAATTGTTTAATGGGAAATGAAAAAACTCCACAATTTACAATCATATTCCAGTATTGATAGAGATTATAAATAACATATAAAACACTCCAGCAATCCACTCTCTCTCATTACCATATTACTAATTTATTGTTTGCTCTTTCATGTAGGCAGATGAGTATATTGGTTTGGTGCAATGCGAATGTTAGCTGAGGTACGCTTGGGTCACATGAAACCCTATTTAATCTAGGGGCAGCAGGCTTAGAATCCAATATGTAGTCAAGAGACAATCCTTAGGTTACATTCTATAGTTGTGGGTTGATGATAGCAGAGCTAAAAAAAAATATATATATATGTATATACATATAAANTNTTGTATATGTAAAGCTAAAGCAAAGTATTTTTTTTTAGTCCGACTGGCGCCAGCGTGAAATTGTTATTCTCAACATTTTATGGCCGTCAGCACATTTGGGCGCGCTCATTGAGTAGATATACCCTGTAAATGCTGATAACTCTTAAATGCGGTATACTAAGCAAAATTAAATAACNATANAAANANAANAAAAATTAAAACAAATAACAAAAAGTTAAAAATAATACATTTTCATAAAAATAAAATAATTAAATAACTATATAAAAACAAATTAATTAAATATACATATATTTAATATAATAATAATAAAAAATAAAAAAAAGTAATTTAATAAAAAAATTATGAAGAAATAATTAAAAAAAAAAAGCAAAAAAAAATATATATATATAAAATTAATAAATAAAAAAGTCATTTTTCGTTGTAGGAAAATATTAAATTTTTAAATAAAAGACATAATTAATTAAAATTATAATTTGCTATTAGTATCTTTTTAAAAATATTTACAATTATTTTAATAGGTTATGCAGGAAGTCTATTATTAGAAATTTTAATTGCATTACGAGAAATATTGTCAAGTCCTTAAATTCTTGTTTGAATATATTGTTTTTCATTAAAACTAAATGGAGTATTATGACTATGATTAGGAACTTCATTAAAGGTTAGATTTTGAACAAAAATAGAACTTGCAATAATGCAGAAAGTATATATCTTTTTCATTGTTAATTTTTCCCACTTCCATAGCAATTAATTTTATTTATCATAAATTAATCTAACACAATATCTATATATTTAGTTTAACAAAAAAAATTAATAAGAAATTAATAAATTTAAAAAAATGTTATTTAATTAAATAACATTTTTTATTCCATTGTAATATTTATTAATTTATTCTTTTTAATTTTTCAAATCCCTATTCCAATTACTGAAATTAAAATAAAACCAATTGCTAATGTTGCTATTGAAACAACATAAGATGAAAAGGAAGGAATTAATAACATTCCGGTACTTTTAAAAACAATATGAGCAATGACATTCCATAATAATTGGGCAATAACATAACTTAAAACATAACCTAAAACAATTGCAAATAAGTAAAATCCTAAAACAATTGCAATAATTTTTCATGTTGGATATCCAAGGACTTTTAAAGTTAAGATTGTACGGCGATTTTCATCAAGCACCATAGCAATTAAGACTGATAAGATTAAAGCAACAATGACAATTATTAATCCTTCTAAAACATTAAGAACATCCCGGACAGTTCGCATTCCTTGTGAATAATTTTCTCGTAAAGTATCAAATGGTCATATTTTGTTAAGGCCATTTAATAATTTTAAATTTGTTCTTAAGTCTAATGCATTTTTAAGATCCGGTTTTTTATTATTATCAAACATTGTAAAATCATAATTATCGTTTAATGAAAATGACGAAATAATACGATAAGGCTGCAAGGTTACTCCCAATGGACTAGCTCGTGATGCAACAACATTATAATAAGAATTTGGTAAAAATTGTTCTCCTTTTTTAGTTAAATTAACTCATTGGTTCATAACCGTAACTAATGAATCTTGATTCATATAAATATTCGCTGAACTAATATCAGCATCATTTGAACCAATCACTTTAAAAGCAACTGGAACATACCCAATAGCATTTGTAATTCGAACATTTAATTTAAAAATATCCCCCGAAACTAAATTCATCGATTGATAAACCCGTTTTGCTAAAAGAACTGGTATTGGTTCATTAATTGGAACGTTTGGGTCATTCTCAGTAGGGTCTGAACTAATTTTATAGCCAAAGACTTCTTTTTGGGCAATATCACTTGGTGTCGTCTTAGAACGATAATTCAATAATTGATTACGCTCTGTTTCATCACTTGTTAACCCAACAACATTTAATTGTGAAACTGGATTTTTTGAATTTTTAGTATCATCTGGACTTCAACCTGCTGATAAGAAAACATACGGGAAATCATAATTTTTATCATAAACCATATATGGTCCTAAATAAATATCTGGGTATTGATCATTAGTTGTTGTACTTAAACTATTAACCAAATTAATTCCACTAATAATTGTTTGAATATCAGCTTCATTTATTCCTTTTTCAATTAAAAATGGTTTCATAAGATTAATAATTTTTACTAAATTATCTCATCCATTAATTAATTCACCAGACTCATTATCCTTAACTTTATAATTAGCAACTGCCTCAACTGTTGTTGTACTTATATATGGATATGTTTTTGTTTCTTCATCATAATTAATTTTACTTCTAACAAGAGTTGCACCACTTGGATCACCAATAATATTTAATAAATCACCACAATTTTTTTTCATATTTTTTGAATCTGAAACAGATAGACTTGTAAAGCACATCAATGGATTTGGAAAGTTAAATGTTTTATTATCATCAAGAATTTTTGCCTCATGGTAATAATTCATACGCTTATCATCCGTAATTCACTGATAAGGTTTACTATTGCTGGCTTCTTGTGCAATATCTTGTTGATCATAACTAGCAATTAAATATGATATAATATCATTCTTAAAATAACGGAAAGAATCTTTAACAATTCCTTGTGCCATTACTCCTGCATCCAACTGGAAAATTAACAAAAAGAACGAAAAAACTAAAACAATTAATACCATAATTCATTTTCCTAAAGATTTTAGTGCAAAGGTAAATGATAAATGAACATTAAATGTTAATCCAAAATGAGCATATTTACGACCTTTTTTTACTTTTTTAGGACGAAAATTTAAATTAGAACCTTTTAAATCATAAATTAAATCCAAAGCTGTCCGACTTAAAAGAATAAATGAGATTAAGAAAGACATACCAATAAAAATAAGTGGAATAAAAATTGTCGCTGAAACAAAAATTAGTGGATTAAAATAAAATGATGATAATGGTAATCCTATTGAATATAAATTTGAACCAGTGAAATACATTTGCAGAGGGATACTTAAAGCTCATCCTAATAAACAACCAATTAAAGTTGTAAAAATAATGTTAAAAGTAAAAATAAATAATAATTCAAAGCGATGATATCCTAATGATTTTAAGACTCCAATTTGTCGTTTTGCATTAGTAATATCTTTTTTAATGAAAAAAACAATAATAAATAAAATAATAATTGAACAAGCAACAGCAATTGAAGTATTAATAATAAAACCAGTATTTGTTAACATCACAACTTGTCCCGGTAATGATGCTTCAAAAGCGACAATTGCATTATCAGGCGCTACAAAATAATTGCTTAAAACTTTTCTTAATAAAGTTATTTTTTGTGGTTCAGTTAAATTACCATTAACATTAATAAAACTAGTAATTTTTTCAGTTCCATTTGAAAAATTTTGCTTGATAGCATTAAAATTAATATCATTCATAAATAATACTGAACCATTTTTTAAATCAATAATTTTATGACCGGTAGCAAGAGTTGATAGACTTACTAAATCAGGATAAATATTACTTACCTTTGCCCCATATCCAATAATATTAAATTGTAAATTTTGACTATTTCCTAAATTAAAGTGTCCACCAAGTTTTAAATGATTATAATCAGCATATTGTTTATTTAAAATAATGTTATTTTCTGTTAAATCACTAATATGTTCTCATTTTGTTACTTCAAAAAGACGATTAAACGGAGTATAAAAAATATTATTACCTCATCAACCATCACCATTATATAATAAATTTTTATTTTTGTTAATAGCAGTAGCATTAAAATATTGCGTATCTTTTGCTAAATTATTTGCAGTAAATTGATAACCAACATTAAAACTAAGTTCTAAGCCAGCTTTGTCACCATTAATTAAATCATTTAAACGACTTTCATCTGGATTATGAATAATATAACTTAAAAAAGCAGCAGTAAGATTCTTATTAAAATTTTTAACTAAGGCAGTAAAAGAAGATGTCCCCATTTCTGGGTTTAAGTATGATGGTTCTTTTGTTCATTTACAAATTTCAGAATTAGTTAAATCACAATTTAACCCTAAAACATCAGCACGAATATTATTAAATGTTAAATGCTCAGCATCAATTTCTGACTCATCATAAAACTGAGCTAAAAAAGTACGATTATTTTCATTTATTTTTCAAGCAGGATTTCTTTTTCACACATTATTATCAATATTTAAACTATCTACTCGAATTTCATATTGATAAGGAAGACTATTTTTCTTAATATCATTTAAGCCATTTTTAACTTGAAAAACAGTTGAAAAAAGAGCTGTAAATGTTAAAACTGCACCAATAATAAACAAAATTAACCCAATAAATTGAGTTATTTTTTTTGTAAACCCTCGCGTAGCCTCTTTTGCAAGATTTCACATATTATTCACCCATTCCAAGAATCACTAAATTAATTATATAAGAAAAATAACTAATTTTAAAAAATATTGAAAAACTTTAATTGCTTAATAAATTAAAAATTTTTTGCTTTCCTTTAGTAGTTGGACTGACAACATTTTATAATAAAGACTTAATAAAACAATTTTTAATGTTATTCTTTTATCGTTTGATTAATTTACGAAATGCATCATATCCCAACAACATTAATAATGGAAGCACCATCATTCCTAATGATACTACAGTCATTTGTCAAGATAACAGTGATGAAGTGTCAAATTTATGTTCTTTGGTTGTTGTTAAAAAAATAAGTTTAAACCCGGTGTATAAACCATCAAAAAATTTAATACCAAGGCAATTACTGAAGCACCTAATAAATAATAATTAGTCGGAGGAACATTATATTGTGTTTTAATTCGATAATTTGGTAATTGAATTGCAAAAGAAAAAAATACTGGTGAACAAGCCATTACTAAAATTGTCGCAATTTTAGCATCTTCAATGTTAGACTTCTTGCATNANNTANTNNATTAGGAGTAACTGNCAAAATATATTGAGTATCATTAGGTTTAAAATCACTAGTATTAACTAATTCTCAATCACTACCCCCGCTAATAGATATATCACCACTCCCTAATAATGAATTACCATTAATAGTTTTAATGTTTGTTCCACTTATTAATTTATCTTGTTTATCTAATAAAATATTATCAATTGCAGCTGCATCGTAATAATTATTTTTTAAGTCTTGTGATGTTTTTACAATATATTTACCATCTTGCTTATCAATATAATCTTTATTTAAATCACTATCTTTAATACCATCTGATGGAATATCACCACTTTGTTTTGCTTTTCAGACATTATCTTCATAATAAATCGTGTTATTATCAAATGGAACTNNTAANTCATTATTAGAATTATATACCACTGATTTATTATCAACTTTAATTGAAATATTTTTTACATAATTATCAATATAACTTATTAATAATTCTCTTGATATTTCAATTTGCCATGTTCCACTTTTTTCTGTATCAGATCACGGAATAATTGATAAAGTATTAGATTTAAACATACTATTTTTTAATAGACTTCTTGCATAACCTAGTTATTTTAAAATTCCTATAAAATATATTTAAAATAGAAATTANANGNNTTTCNCTTGGAAAAAAACATGATTATGCTTTATTTAAAGAATCAAAAATTTCAATTTTAAAAAATACCAAATTAATAGTTGACAGTGGTTATCAAGGAATACAAAAAATTCACAATAATGTTCTAATACCTACAAAGAAAACAAANAAANAACATAATAGACTAGTTTCAAAAATGAGAATTATTATTGAAAATATTTTTGCTATTCTTAAAAAATTTAAAATTATTACAGAAAAATATCGTAATCATAGAAAACGATTTAGTTTAAGATTTAATTTAATTGCTTCAATTTATAATTTGCNATTANTATCTTTTTAAAAATATTTACAATTATTTTAATAGGTTATGCAAGAAGTCTATTTAATATAAATAAATTAATCACGAATTACTAATTCATTTTGAAGTTTCATTACTTTTTCTGCTCATAAAACTCGATCAGCAATTGCTAAAGCAAAATTCATTGTTGAACCAACTGAAGCCCCAGTAATAATATGACCATCAGTAATAGCAGCCATTTCATCATTATAAATTGCCTTTTCCATTCCTTCGATACATCCCGGATAACTAGTGGCTTCTTTATTGTCTAAAATTCCTAAATGTCCTAAAATTTGGGGTGCTGCACAAACTGCAGCAATTGTTTTTTGATCATTATTGGCTTTTAATAACCAATCTTTTAACATCTCATTTTTTGCAATATTATCAACACCAATGCGACCACCTGGTAAAATGAAACCATCATAATCTTCATATTTAATATCTTCAATTAATTTATCAGCCTTAATCGTAACATCATGGGATGAAACAACTTCTAATGCTTTAGTAATACTAATTAATTCTAGCTTAATGCCTCCTCGTCGTAACACATCAGTTGTAATAATTGCTTCGCCTTCTTCAAAACCTGTTGCTAAAAACAATGCAAATTTCATAAATAACACCTCTTTTCTCTTGGTAATTATAATATAATTTTATATAATTGTTAAGAAAAAAGGAAAAAGGTGTTATGCATGGGATTTTTCTCAAAAGTAGTTTATAAATTTCATTGGACAAAACATAAACGAAATAAAAAATATTATTTATTAAAAAATCGTAAAGCATTAATTGTTAATAGTATTCCACAATACATTAATATTCATGTGATTAAAACTTTTCGGGAAAAATTCACGAGTTTAATTCAACCAAATGATATCACAATGAAAGATGGATATTTATTACGGAAAGTACGTGGTTTTAATAGTTTTGGAATTTTTTATCAACTTGATATTATTTTTTGCAATAAAAATTTTGAAGTTATTCAAACAATTCAAAATTTTGGACCACAAAAAATGAGTCATTATTTTCCACAATGTTATTTTGTCTATTGTCTTGCTCCTGGAATGATTAATTTTTTAAATATTAAACCAAACGATATTTTACGAATTATTTAATTTATCATTAATATTTTTAAAACTAAGTTATAATATAAATAATGTTATGGTTAAGGAGGAAAAACAATGGCAAAAATGAAATATGCAACAATTAAAATTAATGTAACATTCCAAAAAGTAATGATTTGAATTTCTGGGTTATGATTATTTATCTTAGCAATCTTAAATTCTTTTCCAAACGTTAATGTTAACACAAAACTTTTTGTTCACAATAATACTGGTGATAATGGTGCAATTATTTTGATTACAGCTTTCTTATTTATCTGTGTTGCAACCTTTATTCGTCATAAAATTGCTAAATTAGTTGCCGGAATTATTTTTATTACTATTGCAATTATTGGAATGATTGGTGCAATTATTACTTCAACAAAAGAAGTTTCAACATGAGTAATTGTTGTTGGTGAATTAATTGCTTTAATTGGTGCTTTAATATGATTATTAGAAGGAATTGGAGCAATTCGTGTTAATAAAACAAACACAGCAAGTAGACCAAGTAATAACAAGTAATTATTATAAAAAATGTTTAACTAAATTTAGTTAAACATTTTTTATTTATGAACATTATTCAAGATCAAGTTCTTCCTCTTCTGCAGCAATCACTTCACTATAAAATTTTCCTAATGATTGATTTTTATTATGACGGTCTTCTTGTTTGCCTTTAATTTTTCGTAATTGTTCTTCAACTTTATATAAACTTTGATCAACTGCCTTATAAAAATCACTATTGCGAACTTCTGCTTTTAAAAAATTATTTCGCCCTCTAATATCAATTGCAGTATGAATTACAATATTGTTTTCTTTCGTAAATTCAATGTCAACATGAACAAGATCATTTTCATTAACTTGTTGATATTTTAATAACTTATTAAAAGTATCAACTAAATGTTGGTTCATTGCATCGGTAATAATAATATTTTTACTACGAATTTTGTATTCCATAAATATTCGCCTCACTTCTATATCATCATTATAACAAAACAAAAGATAATTTTATGTTAAAACAAAAAAAGAAAAAAGGTAAAATTAATAAAATTTTTAACCTTTATCATCTAATAAGAAAAAATCAATATACTCATTTGTTACTTCTTCTAATAGACTTCTTGCATAACCTATTAAAATAATTGTAAATATTTTTAAAAAGATACTAATAGCAAATTATA
>NZ_MQTY02000149.1:0-1614 GCF_016082285.1 Spiroplasma sp. Moj | reverse complement strand
TTTCGTCGTAGGAAAATATTAAATTTTTAAATAAAAGACATAATTAATTAAAATTATAATTTGCTATTAGTATCTTTTTAAAAATATTTACAATTATTTTAATAGGTTATGCAATAAGTCTAATTAATACACCATTATGGTTTGATAATAATATTTTAAATCCTGGTGGAATTGGTGTAGCCGGTAATGCTAATTTTCAATGATTAGCATACTTAGCCTTTATTGCAATTGTTATTATTGTTGGGACAATTGTGATGTTTCGAGCAAAAGGAATTGAAAAAGCAAATGTTATTTTTATTCCAGTTTTATTTGTTATTTTATTAGTTTTAGCAATTTACGTTTTAACAATTCCAGGAGCATTAGAAGGACTAGGAACAGTTTTAATGCCAACGCAAAGAACCTTAAGTTCCTTTGGCAACTTGCAAGTATGAAGTGATGCCTTTGGATTAGGTGTGTTTACGGTTTGTGTTGGTTCAGGATTTATGATGTTATTTGCTGGTGCAGCACCAAAAACACAGGATAATACAAATAAAGCATATATTTTATCATTTGGTGTTTTAGCAATTTCACTTTTAACATTAATTATGGTTTTTGGTTCAGCAGGCATTTTAGTTCATGAACAAAATCCTGGATTAATTACGATTGATGATTATACCAAAGCAATTGATGAAGCGTTTCCAAAAAATGATGGTGCTAGTTTTATCTTTAATGTTTTTCCACAAACTTTTAATGTTATTAATAAACAAACCTTTGTTGGTTTTGGAAACTTTTTAGGCATTTTATTTTTTACAGCATTATTATTTGCTGGATTAAGTAATATTATTGCAATGATTGAAGTTGTCATAAATGGAATTTTTTCAAATTACAAAGTAAAGGAAAAACAAGTTATTATTATTTTAATGATTTTAATAGCTACCATTGGTTTAGTCTTAATGTTTAAAGATACTAACCAATTACTTTATTCGTTCCAAGCTTTAGCTGGTAGTGTTAATATGTTAGTGATGGCTTTAGTTGAAATTATTTTATTTATTCATATTTACAAAAAATTACCAATAATGATTGCCTACAATAATGCACATTCGTGAATTAAAATTGGTAAAACATATAAATTTGCGATTTCGTATTTAACACCATTGTTGTTAGCAGTTAATAGTGTTTTTATGTTTTATGTCTTTATTAGTTCAGGGTTATCAAAGCCTTGATGATTATCAATATTAGCAGTATTATTAGGAATTATTATGCCGTTAATATGTAGTATTTTATCGGTTACTGTGTTAAGAAAATATCAAATTAAACCAGTACCAGTTGGAATGTGACAAGAAGGATTGGAGAACTAAAAAATGATGGCAACTTGATTAATTATTACATTGACGATTATTATTGTGTTGTTTCTTGTTTTATTTGGCGGATTTGTCTTTTTTATGTATAAAGATTGAAACAATAATATTAAAAGGGCAGAAAACACAAAATTAGAAAAAAAATAAAAATAAAAGTTAATTATAACTTTTATTTTTATTTTAGAATAATATTCTTGGAGGAACAAAAAAAGGTTGCAAATGTGAGGTACCATATACATTTTAGACCAGTTAGTCTTTTAAAAATTTTAACACAGCT
>NZ_MQTY02000148.1:0-1738 GCF_016082285.1 Spiroplasma sp. Moj | reverse complement strand
ATAGATAGCATAGAAGATGTATTTAAAATTAAATAATTTAAATAAAAAAGTCATTTTTCGTTGTAGGAAAATATTAAATTTTTAAATAAAAGACATAATTAATTAAAATTATAATTTGCTATTAGTATCTTTTTAAAAATATTTACAATTATTTTAATAGGTTATGCAAGAAGTCTATTATGTGGTTGACCCTAAACATGACAATGGTAAACATCTAATTTAAAGTGATTATAAGAATTTCTTTCATCATATTGATTCACGTAATTCAAAAAGTAATTTAAATGTTGTTATTAGTTCACATCTCATAACAGCTGAACAATTTTCAAAAGATAGTGAAATTATTGAACAATATCATCAAACTAAAACACCTTTTACTTGATGTACTATTACCAACGATAATAATCAATTTAAAAAAACATTTTTTGAAAAAACTGACCTTCAACATTTTGAAACAGCCATTGGAATGCTAATTGACTTAACAACTTTTAACATTGCTAATCGGGCAAGTGATAATGAGTAATTTCAAGAAGTAACAACAGAAATAAATGTTCTTAATGTTGTTGAAAAAAAGCCTTTGATTTATCATTAATTGATTTAGCAAAATATCAATCAATTTAAGAATTAAATCAAGAACAAAAAATTAGTTATTTTACAACTTTAATGAAAAATCAAGTCCCTGTTTCAACAGGAAACTTATATTTTGAGTCAGAATTAGCAATTATTGACGACATTGCTACTCATCCTGAACATCAAAAACAAGGTTATGCTAAGGAAATGTTAATTCATTTATTAAACCAAGCAAAAAAAGCAAATTACCACTATGCTGGTTTAGTTGTAACACCAGATGGTTTACCTTTACATAAGAAACTGGGATTTGAATCACAACAACTATATTTTAATGTTTACACAATGCATTATTTAAAATAATAATGCATTTTTTTGTTATCCTATTTATGATTTATGATCTGAATATATTGAACAAAGTTTAACTTCAATATTGCTATATCGTTCAATATTTGTTGGTTCATATTTTAATGTAAAATGCATAAACATATGGTAGTTTTCTTGAAAATATTCAACTCAAAAATCATTAATTAAATCTCAATCACTTCAAATTTGATTAACTAACATCAAAAGAAATGCCTCTGTTTCAATTGATGAATCAATCGTCATAGAATCCAATAGTTTAGTTTTTACATCATGGATAAATTTATTCTTTTTATCATTTTCGTTGGTAAAGCTACTATATATTAGCAGTTACTCATAAATTTTTAATTTCTTTTCATAAGTTAGGTTTAGTTTTAATAATAATATCAAATTTTTCTTCATTTGGTAGGACATCAGTTGTAATTTGATAAACTTTTATTTCATTCTGAAATGCAATAACTGACTGCTTTGTTTGTATTCTCATTGTTGAATTGTTCACTAAACTACTATTTTGTTTTAAGTTGGTATATTCGGTAATTCCAATTATACCAAATGTGATATTAGGAAAAAATGAACTTATCCCTAAGAAAACTAAAAATTTTTTCATTTTTAAAAATTCCTTTCTTTTTTATTAACCAATATTAGACTTCTTGCATAACCTATTAAAATAATTGTAAATATTTTTAAAAAGATACTAATAGCAAATTATAATTTTAATTAATTATGTCTTTTATTTAAAAATTTAATATTTTCCTACAACGAAAAATGACTTTTTTATTTAAATTATTTAATTTTAAATACATCTTCTATG
>NZ_MQTY02000147.1:0-1843 GCF_016082285.1 Spiroplasma sp. Moj | reverse complement strand
GCGACATAAAAGCATAAATTTTTTAACACCAACTGAAGCTGTGTTAA
This sequence comes from Spiroplasma sp. Moj, assembly GCF_016082285.1. Lineage (NCBI taxonomy): Bacteria > Bacillati > Mycoplasmatota > Mollicutes > Entomoplasmatales > Spiroplasmataceae > Spiroplasma > Spiroplasma sp. Moj. The sequence goes on along the minus strand of NZ_MQTY02000147.1, from coordinate 1,796 downwards.
AATTTTTAAAAGACTAACTGGTCTAAAATGTATATGNTACCTCACATTTTTNTATTNTTTTTTAAAAAGAAAACTCGGTTTTTTCCCCTTATTTTATGGTACATTTAATAAAGTGAGGTGAAATTAAAAAAATGAAAGCATTTGATTATGAAGACATTCAATTAATTCCAGAATTATGTGTTGTTAATTCTCGAAAAGAATGTGATACAACCGTTAAATTAGGAAAACATACTTTTAATTTACCTGTCGTACCTTCAAATATGGCAACGGTAGTGAATGAAGAATTATGTGAAAAATTAGCAGAAAAAAAATATTTTTACATTATGCATCGTTTTAACGTAGATCAAATTAAGTTTATTAAACATATGAAAAGTAAAAACTTGGTTACATCAATTTCAGTTGGTGTTAAACCAGATGATTTTGCACTAATTGAAACATTAAAAAAAGAACAATTAGTACCTGACTATATCACAATAGATATTGCTCACGGTCATGCTTTTAGTGTAAAAAAAATGATTAAACATATTCGCAGCCATTTAGGTCATGAAACATTTATTATTGCAGGTAATGTTGGAACACCAAAAGCTGTTCGTGATTTAGAACAATGAGGCGCTGATGCAACAAAAGTTGGCATTGGACCCGGAAAAGTCTGTATTACTAAATTAAAGACTGGTTTTGGTAATGGTGGATGACAATTATCGGCTGTTAAATGATGTAGTAAAGGTAGTTCAAAACCAATTATTGCAGATGGTGGATTACGAGTTAACGGTGATATTGCGAAATCAATTCGAATGGGCGCAACAATATGCATGATTGGTAGTTTATTTGCTGCGCACCAAGAATCATCTGGAAAACAAGTTGAAAATAATGGTATTAAATATAAAGAATATTTTGGATCAGCAAGTGAATATAATAAAGGTGAAAAACGTTATGTTGAAGGTAAAAAAGAGTTAATTGAAATTCGTGGCAGCATTTTTGAAACATTACGTGAAATGACAGAAGATTTACAATCATCAATTTCATATGCTGGTGGCAAAGATCTTTCGGCCATTAAAAAAGTTGATTATGTAATTTTAAAAGATAGTAATTTTTAAAAAAAATCCCATTTTAAATGGGATTTTTTTTAACGAAAACTACGTGATTGTTCTTGTTTATAACGTCTTTTTTCTTTTTTGCTCATTCAGTGTTCACGTTTTCGGGCTTCTTTTCTTTTAACTGAAGAAACCTTGTTAAATCGCTTTAACGCTTTGTCTAGCGGTTCTCCTGCTTTGACAACAACAGTAGCCATAATATTTTCAACTCCTAAAACTATATAAATTAACAATATCATCTTATCATACTTTTTTTAACAAAACAAATTTTTCTGATTTTATGTATGCATAAAATTAAAATATTTATTGGAATATAAATATTTTAATTAATTTCTTTAAATTTCCTACCATATCTTAAACTTAATACCATATTTTTATTCTTTTTTAACCTTTGTTAAAATTTCATAATTATTATTCCCGATTGTTAATTTTTCTTGGACAACTGTTTTAATTTTTCGCGATAAAAAAGAAATCCTGCCATTGCTTTTTCATAATCTGTTATAACAACTTCTGAAAAAAGACCTTTTTCAAGGCAAAGTGCTTTTATTTTATATGATGTTCATATCCTTTGACATAAATTTGGAATTAATGTTATTAAATCTGAAACAGATAACATAACATTAAAATTATGATTAAGATATTGTGTGAAAACCATATACATTTTAGACCACTGATTTAGTCTTTAAATTAGAATGGAGATTAAAA
>NZ_MQTY02000146.1:0-1871 GCF_016082285.1 Spiroplasma sp. Moj | reverse complement strand
TATTAGTATCTTTTTAAAAATATTTACAATTATTTTAATAGGTTATGCAAGAAGTCTAATAACCCAAGCTTTATGATATTCGATGCCAGATGATAATGTTGGACGATTCTTATGTATTATTTATACGGTTTTTAATTTAACTTCCGGTGGTGGAAGTTTTCCAGTTATTTTACAAAATGGTTTTTTCCAAGCAATTAGTTACATTGTGCCATTTAAATATACAATTTTTGGAATGAGCAATATTGTCTATGGAATTGCTTCTAATGAGGGAATTATTAGTATGTACAATACAGAAATTTTAGGATGTTTTGGTGCCTTAATGATTTTCCTAGTAGTTTTCTTAGGAATTGGATTAGGTACCACATATATTTATCGTCGTATTGAAATGTTTGGTACATTCAGTTTAAAAGAGATTTATGAAACAATGGATAGTATTGATGCAACAAAAGACTTTGTTAGAAGTCGTCGTGTTATTAACAACTTAAGTGTTGAATATTCGCTATTAATTAAACAATATATTGATGAGAAACATCGCGAACAAAAAATAAAAAATTTAGAAGATAAAATTAATTCTTTATATAAAGATCTAGCCATAGTTCGAAGCAAAAAATTAGAAGCAATAAGTGAGGTTTATCGTAATCGTTTTGAAGTAATTAAGCAAAAATACGTTGTTTTAGTTCAAAAAGCAGAGATTACTAATGATGCTAAAGATATTCGCAAATCCCAAAAATTAAAAATAAAATTAGAAGCATTAGGGGAAAAAATTACAGAAGCACGCAAAGAAATTGAAATGTTAAAAAGAAATCCAAATTATGCCCGGATTGCTGCTTTAAATGAGCAATATGAAGAATTAAAAGATGAATATATGCTTATATCAAGAACAGTTAATGAACATAGTTCTAAACTAAAATTAAAAAAAGTTTATACATTACGACAAGAATTAACATATTTACAAAAGAAAATTGATGAATTAAATAGTAATACAATGCGAACTATTTTTGATAATCCGCATGATAAAAAAATTAATAAATTAATTGTGCGATATAACTTAGAAAAAGAACAATTAAATCATTTAAAACAAACCAAACCAGAAGCTAGATTAATTCCAATTTTTCAAGAAAAATTATTAATTTTAGCTAATAATATTAAAGAATTAGAAGCAAATAAAACTCAAGTTAATCGTCATATAGAAGAAAGAATTATAAAATTAAAACGACAATTAGAAGAGTTGAATGCGGAAAAAAATAAAAACTATAAATTATCAAAAATTACAAAATATGAATCATACAACATTAAAATTCGTAAAATAAAGGAATTATGTAAAATGAAGTGCAACAAATCAACTCAGAAAGGAGTTGATTTTTTATTGAAAAGAAACATTATTTTATTTTGCGGTCGTTAGTGAAAAAGTATGGAAAAGATAATGTTATTAATACGGTAAATAATATTGTAATTAATAATGTAGAAGAAGATGAATAAATTATCCGCGTAATTTATTAGCGGTAATTTATTCAATATAGTTTATTTTGAGCGTAGCGAACACGCGAAGCGTGCCGCGCGAAATTAGATTTTTAGGAGGAATTAAGTTATGCCAGGTTGATTAACGACAATATTTAGTGTTGTTATTAAATTAGGTATTTTTGCTTGAATTGGTTTATCAATTTATCAAAAAATTCGCCAAATTCAAGGAAAGAAAAAAGATAAAAAAGAAATTAAAAGTAAGGAGGATGATAAATAATGTTAGGTATGTATTTAACAACAGCGGTTAATTTTTTAGCAGATAGTGGTACTCCTACTATTTCAGATGGAATGGGTTCTATTTGAAGTGGTTTAGGACAAGCAATGATGAAAGTTAAAGAAGCAATTTATGC
>NZ_MQTY02000145.1:0-1894 GCF_016082285.1 Spiroplasma sp. Moj | reverse complement strand
TTTTTTAAATTTTTCTATTTCAGCAACCTTTAAAATATCTAACATTTTATTAAAAGTGGCTTGTTTTATTCCTGTTAATCGGAATAATTCTTTATCATTAATAAAATCAAATTTATCAAATTTCATAATTTTAGATTCCTATAATTTCTATTTTAAATATATTTTATAGGAATTTTAAAATAACTAAGTTATGCAAGAAGTCTATTTTGTTAATTTTATTTTTCATATTAAATTATCACATAAAATCTAATGTATGATATTCAGGTCTTCTTCTAGGTAAATTAAATCTTTTAATAACATGTGCAATAATAGAGTAATAAACGCCTAATTTATTTTTTATATCTTCATAACTATATCCCTGTAAATACATTTCCTTAATTTGTTCATACTTACCAGTATGTTTGCCTATTGTTGGTCTATCTAAGTCTAAACAAACATAATCTTTTAAATTTATTATTCTTTTTAATTGATCACAAACTCCACCTTCACAATAAAAACGATAATTTATACCATATTTAAACCTATAATTTCAATCTCTAACAGTTGCTTTTGGTAAATTATATTTTTCTTCTATTTTAGTACTCGTTAAATCAATAAAATAATATTCTTTTAAACAATTAATAATAAATTCATCACTATATTTTTCATTTCAGATTTTTTTCTAAGACCTGTTTCATCAAAATACATATATTCAAATGTTTCTATTTTTGCATTATTTATTTTTCCCATTATATTTCATCCTCTCTTATTTAAAATTGTTAATTATGATAATTAAGATAAAACAACTACAAAGTGCTACAAAGTGTAGTTGCTTTTATAATTGGGAGCCAGAGAGTTTTCTCTCTCTTCNNCCGCACCATTTCAGGTCAAANCGTTCAGTTTTTAAAATAAATTCACTTGCACCTTGAAGAGCCTAATGCTATCGCAAATTTATTTATAAAGTNACNATCTCTATNGTTTATTGTCGTTNGATNTTNACCTTGNACTTATCACGACTATCGCTTGTTAAAGCGTCTATTATTTCCGGACTGATTACCGCTGGGCTAGACCGCCTNATGTGGAATAAAAACACTTAGTTANTTAAAATAACCGTNCCACCCTGCATTAAGCTGTTTTATTAAATCAAAGTTTAAAANAACCAGTTTCTCAATCAAAGATAATTTTTGAATTTTCAAGTTTCTGATAAAATTGCTTTTGTGTTTTATCTTTTACTTTATTCAATAAATATTTATGTTTTTCACAAGTTCATAAAACTTTATTTGATAAAAATTCTTCAGTAATGAATGATATTATTTTATAGCAGTTATCAATATCGCAAATTTGTTGTTGCTTATTAATTTTCATTACTTACTCCTTCCTTTTTATTAAGTTTTTTTATTAGCAAATTAATTAACTGAAACAGAGAAAGGACAACACCTTAAATTAGGAGAAAAACAGCTACACTTTGTAAAGATTTCTAAGATATTTAATAAATGTGTAAACAACTTAAAGAGGGTATCAAAAGTTGTTATAGTTTTTTTGTAAATATTTAAGATACTGTCCTTTCTCTGAATCAATTAATAATTTTGGTTTTACAAATAAAAAAACCATTTTAGTAAATGGTTTAATTTATTATTTTTATTCAATTTCCGAGTTTTTTCCAAAACCCTTATTTTATTTATACGACCAAAGTGGTCGTATAAATTATTTAAGGGTCTTAAATTAATATCTTAGAAATTGTGGAATAATATACCACTTACTTATTTACATTGTATTACTTTTAATTTTATTGTCAATATATTTTTCTATTTTTTTATGTGAAAACCATATACATTTTAGACCACTGATTTAGTCTTTAAATTAGAATGGAGATTAAAATGAAAAAGTATATGGTAACAAGCATTCCAACTGAAAA
>NZ_MQTY02000144.1:0-1898 GCF_016082285.1 Spiroplasma sp. Moj | reverse complement strand
AATAAAAAAAACAACCCTTTAATAAGAGTTGTTTTAGCGCGTTTCGTTTTACAGTTTNNATCAATAAAATAATCATTTATTAGTGCTTTTTTANCAGCAAGTTGTTGAAAATCAGAGTTTTTAATTAAAATATCTATGAAAAAAAGTACGATATTCTCGTCAATACGATAAAGTCATAAATAATCGATTTTTTAGTGATAATTTGTTAGCTTTGCCACCTTTTTTAAATTTTTCTATTTCAGCAACCTTTAAAATATCTAACATTTTATTAAAAGTGGCTTGTTTTATTCCTGTTAATCGGAATAATTCTTTATCATTAATAAAATCAAATTTATCAAATTTCATAATTTTAGATTCCTATAATTTCTATTTTAAATATATTTTATAGGAATTTTAAAATAACTAGGTTATGCAAGAAGTCTATTCTAGGTATGGGACTTTTCTTATTATTTACCTTATTTTTTAGTAGTTTTAGTTTAATCATGGATTACTATANTTTAATTCGAATTACTTTAGGTACAAAAATTGGAAAAGAAATTAGCCATGAATATCATTTTAAGNAATTATTTCNAAAAAAAATGTACTAAATAGTTATTATTTACTATTTAATAATTTAAGAGTATAATTANTATATGGGGATGTTCCGGTTTCGACAGGAATGATCTACTAATATTGGCAGTAGTTTAGCAGACTATAATGCTACTAGNTTTGAAGAAACGCAAACAAAAAACAAAAAGAAGACAAAATTGAAATGCCAGTTTTTATGATGAACAATCAATTAGCANGATCAATGTTAGCAGNTTAATTCCTCGCTGTTAGAGGATTGCTAGCCGTAATAGTAGTTAATTGTAGATTATTAACTATTATCGTATCTCAAGTCTTAATCTAATAGAAATTCTAATTGATAATGTTAGAATTTTGAAAGTCTTATTATCTAGTTATTTAATTAGTTGTCTAATCCTATTATTAAATAATGAAAAAAGATGATTAGACTAAACTGTAGAAGATATTAGAATGTTATTTGTGGACGCGGGTTCAATTCCCGCCATCTCCACCATTTTTTATTTTTATTAAAAATAAGGTAGAAATTAAAAGAAACTTGTTTTGTCATAAATAAATTATTAGATTCAAGAAATTATTTATGAGAATTTTAGTTNNTTTTTTAAGTTCAAAAATATTTTTAAAAGGAATGATATAATAAAAAAAGTACAAGGTTTGTTAAAAGAGGTGGAAGTAAGTGANTAATATTTTAAATATTATTTTTGTATATTTATNATTTATAATTATTTTTTCTATCATTTATATTTTTACATGNGGTTTAGTGCGTAATTCTTTTGCTCGTTTTTCAATTTATTATCAAGTTGTTATTGGTGGTGTTTTTGCAATTTTGGTTATTATTGCNCAAGNATTAATCCCATTTTTTGTGCCACCAAAAACTGGCGAAACCAATACAATGATTGCTATTAATATTTTTCTGCCAATAATAGTTTGTTGAATGATAGGTGTTTTTATTTCTTGNTTTGCCACAATTTTATATACGATTATTATTTTTACTTTTCTTTTTGCAATTTTACCATTTTTAAATAATAATTATTTTTTACTTTTGACAGGTACTCCTAATATTATTATGATTTCAGTACTTTATGTTTTAACCCTTCTAATTGTTTTTGTGAGTTGGTATTTTAAATGAACAAAATGAACTAGATGGTCTTTATTGACATTAACAGGATTCATTACGGCTTCAATTATTGTTTTAGCACAATCNAAAAAGAATGGCTATGTCAGAAAACTTTGTAAGTGAATTATATGTTTTAGTGTGAATTGCAATGACTTATTTTGNTTATAGTATTTGTGGTATTATTGAATTAATTTATGTTCATGCAATAAAATTACAAAAT
>NZ_MQTY02000143.1:0-1914 GCF_016082285.1 Spiroplasma sp. Moj | reverse complement strand
CAAAAAAGACATTCATGTCACAAAAACAGACCCTAATTGGTTTAATGTTGGTGTTCGTGTTTTTGGTCAAACCCATATTTATTATGCTGATGGAACACGCATTAAAGCGATGGGCTATGACGCGATGATTAAAACAAATATGTATAAATTCCATCACTTAAATACGCTTAAACGCCAATTTGAAAAATGACAAGTAGTCGAACCTCGCCTTCGTAAGTTTAAAAACCGCGAAGAATTTTTAGCCGACGTTGATAAAAAATACCAAACTGAATTACAACAAATGGCCAGACAAAAAGCAGAATTTCAAGCTTCAATCAAAGCCAAACATTCTGCTAATAAAGTAAAAAAAGAATCACAAGAGAATTGCTCTCTTGTCGATGATTATAACACTCTGTATGAAAAAAACAAGAGTGACCCACCAGAATTATCGGATGAAGAACTCACCCAATTACTAGCGGAATTAGACAACCTAGACTAATCCCCTATCGAGTTCTTCATCTCCCCTATCAACAAAGAAGAGAGCTTGCGTAAAACCACCGAGTAGCAAGACAACGAATAAACAAATCCAAGATATGGTCTTCATCATATCGTTTTTACTGTTTGGCAAATCACCTATTTTTATTATACATTTTCTTCCAATATAGTTCCAAAACTATTCCTGTACTATACCAAAACAAAATATTTAATAAATTTTATATATTTTTTAAGTAAATTTATCAGTAATTTTATTCAATAAAGTATTAAATATTCTAAAATTTAAGATATAATTATATTAAGTATTTAATAAGTTTTAAAACTTATTAGTATTATTGTTTATGCTGCGGAACCACGAGCATTTTGGCACGCCAACCACCCGAAACCCCGCACTATCAACAACGTTGGGAGTGCGGGGTTTCGGCCTAATGTTTGGGTTCCGCAATGGTGGGTTTTTATTGGTTATATTAATTGCAATTAATATAACCAATAAAAACCCACCATGTTCCTTTTTTCTTTTTGCCCAAGCCCTTAAAAGAAAAAAGGAACCCAAAAAAGAAAAAACCCCACCCTACGAGTACGACAAGAGTGATTGGTAAGGAGTTGATACACTATGGGTGAGTTAGAAAAAATATTGATTATGATAAATCGTTGAGTATATTTGAATTTAGAACAAATAGCTTTGTTATTAAATAAAAATATTAAAACAATTCAATTGCAAAAAGAACAATTAGTAAAATTAAAAATGCTGAATGTTGATAAACTCCCCAAGAAAAATTATTATACTTTAACGAGTAAAGCACAAAGTCATTTAGGNCGAANTCATAAAAAAAGTATTAAAGTAAATTATTATGAATTACAACACCAAGATATNTTAATNAAATGACTTNNTNNNCAAACCGATATTGTACATTATCAAACCGANNNCGTGAGCTCAAAATGGAAAACTNCAATTTGAATGCCTATCCCGACTTAATCATTACCAAAAGAAATGATAGTGAAATTTATGTTGAATTTGAACGCACCCGCAAGTCACCCGACCGGTTTAGAACGAAATTAATTAACTTGCGTGAGTGACTTGCTGTTGGTGGTAAAATTCATTGAATTACGACAACACAAACACTCGCAAATTGAATTAAAAATCAAATCAATACTATTGGTGCTTATCCGTCCCAACACACCTACGAAATTTGAAATAAATAAAAAACAACTTATTTGACAATGTCAATTTTGTTGTTTTTTTATTTTTATTCTTCTTCTTCAATTATAAAATAACTACCTATCGTGTTTGTCACAATTTTTCAACCGTGATTAGAATTATTGATTGTGAAAACCATATACATTTTAGACCACTGATTTAGTCTTTAAATTAGAATGGAGATTAAAATGAAAAAGTATATGGTAATAAGCATTCCAACTGAAAATGAATTATATTCATTA
>NZ_MQTY02000142.1:1633-1959 GCF_016082285.1 Spiroplasma sp. Moj | reverse complement strand
ATAATTTAATTAAGCTATTTAGTGAATTTTCATATAAATAGTATTTCTGACATAAATTAAAATAATTAATGACATTTTGATAAATATAATTTATTTCTTTTGTAAGTTTTTGTTGTAAATATCATTTTTTTATTTTTCGTTGTAATGAATATAATTCATTTTCAGTTAGAATGCTTGTTACCATATACTTTTTCATTTTAATCTCCATTCTAATTTAAAGACTAAATCAGTGGTCTAAAATGTATATGGTTTTCACAACGATATTTTTCTGTAATAATTTTAAATTTTTTAAAAATAGCAAAAATATTTTCAATAATAATNNNNAT
>NZ_MQTY02000142.1:0-1628 GCF_016082285.1 Spiroplasma sp. Moj | reverse complement strand
ANNNTTATTGCAGACTAAGAAGGTATTAAATATATGTAGAGGAGAAAAAGTAGATGACAAAAATTGCAATTAACGGGTTTGGACGTATTGGCCGTTTAGCTTTTAGAAGATTATTTGACGAAAAAAATGTTGAAATTGTCGCAATTAACGATTTAACTGCGGCAAAAACTTTAGCAACATTATTAGAACTTGATTCAGCCCAAGGAGGATGAAAAAGAGAAAAAATTTCTTCAGAAGAAGGCGTTATTATTGTTGATGGGAAAAAAATAAATGTTTATGCCAAAAAAGATCCTGCTGAGTTACCATGAGGTAAATTAGGCATTGATGTTGTTGTTGAATCAACAGGATTCTTTGCTGATCGTGCTGGTGCTTCAAAGCACCTTACAGCCGGAGCAAAAAAAGTTTTAATCTCAGCTCCAGCGAAAGGAACCGATGTTAAAACAATTGTTTATAATGTAAACCATAAGGAAATTAAAAAAGAAGATACTATTATTTCAGGGGCAAGTTGTACAACCAACTGTTTAGCACCAATGGCAAAAGTATTAGACGAAGAATTTGGAATTGAAAAAGGATATATGACAACTGTTCATGCGGTAACAAATGATCAAAGATTGTTGGACTTAGCACATGATGATTTAAGAAGAGCACGTGCTGCTTTTTCAAATATTGTTCCAACTAAAACGGGAGCAGCAGCAGCAGTTGCATTAGTATTACCACAATTGGAAGGTCGATTTGATGGAATGGCTTTACGTGTTCCAACTATTACTGGTTCAATTGTTGACTTAGCAGTTGAATTGAAAAAAACAACAACAGTTGAAGAAATTAATAATGCAATGAAAGCAGCAGCTTCAGAAACTTTTGGTTATAATACACAACCAATTGTTTCATCAGATATTATTGGTGAAACACACGGATCAATTTTTGATGCAACATTAACAAAAATTATTGAACGTGATGGTAAACAATTAATTAAAGTATATGCATGATATGATAATGAAATGTCATATGTATCACAAATGGTACGTACATTATTATACTTTGCGACAGTCTAAAAATATACAAAACACTAAAAAATATTTTAGTGTTTTTTTATTTTTCTAAAAAAAGATATTTCTTATGCTATGATATTTATATAAGAATTACTCTTATAAAAATAATCTAACAAACTATAGTTAATATCCGTTTGTTTATTTACTATTGATAATGGAGACAATTAAAGCAATTAAGGAGAGCAAAAAATGAAAAATCCTATTTTAGAAAATCATTTTAGTAATATTCGTGATCAACTAAAATTAGTTTTATTAAATACAGAAAAAATTCATGACTCAACAAACCCAATCCAATTATTATATGATAATGTTCTTTTAATTCGGAACAATGGACGCGTTATTACCGATGAGGATTTTACATATCGTTTAGAATTAGCCTTGGCAGATACTTATAAAACACTGTCATTACGAATTGATTCATTATTACAAAATGCTAAAACATTAGCTTTTAGTTATTTTAAAGAAAAATTAGATATTAAAAAATGACGCGATGATTTATATGCTGATGCTGTTGAAATATTAGACTTCTTGCATAACCTAGTTATTTTAAAATTCCTATAAAATATATTTAAAATAGAA
>NZ_MQTY02000141.1:0-2086 GCF_016082285.1 Spiroplasma sp. Moj | reverse complement strand
AGGTTTATTACCTAGTTATGCAAAATCACTGGCTAATTTAACAACTTTAAAGAAAATGTTTCGTACTTTTCAAGAAGAAGGTATTGATTTAACTACGATAGATTTAGAAGCATATTATACACAATTAGAAGTTGATGCTTTAATAGAAAAAGAAAAAACTAAGATTGACAATAAAAGTATTGTTAAAAATAACAATAATGAAATAAATGTTCCGTTTGATAATGATACTATTTATGAAGAAAATGGTGTCTGAAAAGCAAAACAAAGTGGCGGTAGTGATATTAAAATTGATAATAAAACAATTATTAAAAATACTGCTGATGAATTAATGGTTTCAGATTTAAAACAAAATAAAATAACTTTATTACCTAATAGTAGTGGTCGTGCTAATGCTGATTTTAATGCTGAAAATGGGGAATTAAGAATTTGAGACTCTAGTTTTGAAGGTGGTAAAAATACTGCTGATTATATNATTATTGATAGTACAGTTGCGGGAATTGAAAGTACTGATGATACATTTGGTACTACCAAATATTTAGATAAATTTTATTTACAGAAAAAAGATTTACCTAAAATACCAAATGATTGAGAAGTTGTTGATGCTAGTGATTTTATTCAAGATTCTAAAGGATATAAAATTAAAAATTTTAATAAGTCAGAATATTATTATCGTTTATGGTGTTATACAACGCTTGAGATAGAACTATATATAATTACGCATATAAATTTTAAAGGTCAATTAGCAAGTGGAATATCATATGGAAATAATCCAAGTGGTTGAATTACCATTCAATTATTTTCCAACGGTGAGTTTAAATTATCATCAATATCAAATAGTGTTGAAATTAAAGGATTGTATATTGAAAGAAAAAAGTAAGTTAGGAAGGAGATGTTTTTATGCCAAAAGTAGAAGTTAAAGATGTAATTATGTTTTTGAAAATCTTTGGAGTTTCATCATTGTTTTTTATCGCAGGAATTATTATTTGTTTTATAGGACCTACTAAATTAGGGATTGGTTGACCTGCATATGTAATTATTGGTGCAATGCTTAATGGTTTTGGGGTTGTTGTTTTAATTATTGAAACTATTAGATTTATCAAAATTCATAACAAACAACAAAAACAAGATAGTATTGAAGATGTTATTAAAAAAGAAGATACAAAATAAAGAGGTGTTATAAATGGGATTGTTACCAGCCAAAAAGAAATTAAAAAAAGAATATGATATTAATAGTTACTATCTTAATTTAGCATCAACGATTACTAATCGTAAAAATGTTACTGTTCAAAAACATAATGAGATTTTAGAAAAAAGAATTTGTGAAGATAATGCTAATTTTTTAAATCCGCGAGATTTAGAAATTAGCATTTATAATCCACTTACTAATCAACAATTAGATACTAAATTAATTAATAACTTTTTAAAAATGCAAGACTTTACTAATAAGAATTGATATAACGAATATAAAATTAATAAGAATGGTAAAGGTGCATATTTTATTTTTGCTAATNATNNAAAAATTTTTTAATTTTATTGTATAAACGTATGCACATAAAGGCTATACTTTTATGTTAGGATATACCTTATGTTATATCTTTATGTATATATATTTTTTTTATCGAAGCTTAACTGTGTATAATTAATTTTATTTCAAAAATTCTTTAGTATTGCAAATTTATCAGAAATAGCTTCAGATTTGCACCTATTATATATTGGGACTTGCAGTTCTAGTTTGAGAGCTTCAACTAGAAAAGTTGGTCATTTAAAATTGAATTCAGTTGGGAAACCTGCGGCTAACCAAGATATTTATTGAAAAACTTTTCGAAAGTCAAGAAAGTTAAATGTAAAGCTCCAAAAATATTCGCATTTGATATTCATAAATTCATAAATTCATATTAAACTTGTGAGTTATTCAAATTAGCTGACAATTGTTCCTGCCAGAAGAAGGCGAACAACAAGAAATATGTTAAAAAATGAAATGGTACAATTTATGGTCTAAGTGTGTGTGATTGTTGGTGTGTGTGTGTGTGTGTATTGGTGTGCTAGGCTATGGCTGTGTAAATCTTTACACACACGCGCAAATTGC
>NZ_MQTY02000140.1:1703-2094 GCF_016082285.1 Spiroplasma sp. Moj | reverse complement strand
ATTAGGGCTTTTTACTAAATAGTAAAATAATATGAATATTGAGAGTATCGTAGCGTTTTGCTATAAGTTTTAGTTACTCTGCTTTATTTAGAATTATAAGGCAAAATAGGAAGTCTGAGAATAATTTGTACCTTTCATACAGACAGAATTTAGACTTAGAAGAACTTGGAGGATCTCAAATATTTCTGATATATTGACTTTTGAGTTNTATANCTTNNATACANTATTATTATTATTGTTATTTATTTTTTTTTATATTTAATATTTTATATTAATAAACAACCCTTTTTTTTATTCAATTGTTAACCAAAAATTGTAAAATGTAATATATATTTATTGTAGATTATTACTTTTTTTCATTTAATTTTTTATTTCTTGTACATATTANNNT
>NZ_MQTY02000140.1:0-1696 GCF_016082285.1 Spiroplasma sp. Moj | reverse complement strand
TTTTTAAAAGNCNANCNNNTCTAAAATGTATATGGTACCTCACAGCATTATTATTTTATTTTTCATAATTTCCTTACTATTTTACTAAATTTAAATCTATTTTTTAAAATTTTTTTCTTCTAACACCAAAAAGTGATAAAATTATAACTAAGTAAAAGGAGGATTCAAAATGTTTAATTTTAATAGTGAAAAAATAAACCAGTTGGTTGTAAATTATATTAATTATACTGTTGATCCAAAGCATGATAATGAACAACAACAAAATAAACTTGATAGTAACAATTTCTTTTATCAAATTGATACTCGTCAATTAAAAAATAGTATTAATGGTGTTATTAGTTCGCATCTAGCAACATCAGAACAATTTGCAAAAGCTGGTGAAATTATTGATGAATATTATTCAGAAAAAACACCATTTATTTGGTGTACAATTACAGTTGATAATAATCAAGCAGAATGTTCATTTTTTGAAAAAAATGGTTTAACATATTTGCAAACTGGAATTGGAATGATGATTGATTTAAAAACTTTTACCGCAAAAAGTGAATTATTGAAAAACGAAAAATTTAATCCGATAACTGATCTAACAATGTTTTGCGAAGAAAAAAAACCCAAATTAATAACTACAACAAACCTTAAAATTATTAGTGATGCTGATTTACCATTAAAAGATTTACCAACTTCACAACCTAATCCTACATTAAATCAAGTTAACAATCTTTGCTATGCTGTGACCTTAATTAAAGATGAAACACCAATGACAACTGGGATTCTCTTTTTTGAAGCAACAATCGCTGTAATTAGAATTACTGACAATGATGATAATTCTGAAAATAAAAAGAAAATGTTAATGCATTTATTACACCAAGCAAAAAAAGCAAATTACCAAACTGTTGGTATTGTGGTACCAGATAACCAAGTTGCTTGGTATCAAAAACTAGGTTTTGAACCACAAGATTTATATTTTAACACTTATGTAATGCATTACTCACAAGAATAATGTTTTCTTAAATAAAGGGGAAAAGAAAAAGTAGAATGATTCTACTTTTTCTTTTCCCCTTTTAGAAATTTATTCATTTTCTTCTACTGTAATTACTTTTTCAGCAAGAGCATGGGCCATTCGAAATGGTTTATTATGCCCAGGTAACACATGCCATTTTGCATCTAAATTAGTAATGCGACGTAATTCAGTAATAAAGTAATTATTATTACACATAGCTCCGGTATAACCAGGACTTGTTTTATCAGGCATTAAACTAGCACCAGTTGTCACTAAATTTAGCGCTTTAATTCTTAACATTTGAGTTCCTGCGGTATGACCAGGAATATGAAAAACTTCAATGTGATAACCAATTTCTTCAACAACAGTATCACCACTTAAAGCAACAATATTTGTTAATGGATAATTAATTCCTGGACCTAAAATTGCACCTGTCTCATCGTCAACCTTATGTTGCGACAATAATCGTAAATCAATTTTTTTAATATAAATTTTTAAATCTGGATATTCTTTTAAAACATTATCAAGGCCATCATAATGATCAATATGCCCATGTGTAATAAATAATGCTTTTAAGGTTAATTTTTTTGTTTAATATATTAAATTGCTCTTCTTGTTGCATTTGATGCATCAATCATAATTGCCTCATTTTGATTATTAATAATAGACTTCTTGCATAACCTATTAAAATAATTG
>NZ_MQTY02000014.1:0-14326 GCF_016082285.1 Spiroplasma sp. Moj | reverse complement strand
TGAAGCTGTGTTAAAATTTTTAAAAGACTAACTGGTCTAAAATGTATATGGTACCTCACAAACNAAATTAAAGTTCTNTNAACAATTAANTTCAAAAATTATTAAAAAAATATCTTACTTCTAAGATATTTTTCTTTTATCGTCATTCATTTTAATCTGTTGGTTGTTCTAACTGTTGCTCATTTAAAATTTTTTGATATTGACTATGAATTTTATTATGTGTGGTATTTAATTGTTCAATATTAGTATTAAATTTTGCAAAATTTTTCGTAAACTCTTGTCAACGCTCAACTCAACGATCAAATTCGCCTTTTATTTTTAATAAATTAGTTTTAATAGCTTCAATATTTTGATTAAAAGCAACTTCACGCATATGTTTTTCTAAAACAAATAAAATTGCTGATAATGTTGTTGGTGAAGTAACTCACACCCGTTTTTTAAATGCAAAAGTAATAATATCATCTGGAAATTGGCCATAAATAAATGCAAATAAATCTTCGGAAGGAACAAACATAATTGCACTTGAAATTTCATTTTCAAGATTAATATACTTAGCAACTTCATTAATTCGATCTTTTAAATCTTGTTTAAAAAGATTTAAATATTTATTTTTAATTGCGGTATCACTTGTTTCTAAGTATTTATTATAATTTGTTAATGGAAATTTCGCATCAATAGCAATGTTTTCTTTTGCTCCACCAGTTTTAACTAATGCATCAACAACAGTTCCTGTCGGCAATTTATATTGGCGGTCTCATCCTTGATGACCTTCACCATACATATCACTTAAAACTTTTTCTAATAAATATTCACCTAAATTACCTCGTTTTTTATTATTTAAAAAAATATCATTTAAAGTTTTAACTTTTTCTTCAACTTCTTTTAATGTTGTAGTTGATTCTTTTAAAACTTTTAAATTTAATAAAACATCAATAAATGATTTGGAAATAATGTCACCTTGATGGTTTAAATTATTTTTTAAGTCAGTATCTTGCTTTGACAAGTTATTTTGAAAATTACTTAATCCTTCATTTAAAATTGTTAAGTTTTGATTAAATTTAGTATCATTTTTAACTGAATTTGTTTGAAATTCACTAATTAAAGTTAATAATTCTCTTTTTTGTTCAGAAAGTTGATTTTGTAATCCTAATCCTTGTTTCTCTAATAATTCTTTTGATGCTTGAATATCTTTCTGTAATAATGCTGAATCATTATTTACAAGTGGTTTTTTATGTGTTTTTACTAAATAAATTATTAGAAAAGTAACTAAAATAACTAAAATAATTCCTAATAAAACATATGAAATTGTTGTCATTGTATTCCCCCTAAATATTTTAATGTTTTATTGTATTCCGCAATAATTTTAATTATAGCCTGTTCAAATAAAAAAATAAACTCATAAGATTGATGAGTTTATTTTTTCTTTTTATTCAAATGTAACATTTAATTTATAAGCTGGAATTTTTGTCATTAAAGAAGCTAAAGTATCAGAAGCTGCTAAAATTTTTGAGCCTGGTTTAGCCTCAATAGTTGCTCCTTTACCATCCTTATTAAAAGTTACTCAAATTTCATTATATCAAATCTCCTGATATTGATCAGCAAATTGTTTTCCTAATAGCTTTGTAACAAGATCATAACGAAGTTCGTTTTCAGTTTCTTTTGTATAAATCTTATCTAATTTAACAAGGATTAATTTTTCTGTTGGTTTAACATTATCTTGCGTTAAAAACTTACGTGGTGTTGTCTTAACTGTAAAATTAGCAGTTAATGTTGAATGATTAATAACATGCTCAACTTCCGTTGTAATTTTTAAAGTCCCTTCCCCATTATCTTGATTAATTGATATTTCAATTCCACCATCTAAAGCTCCCATCATCGCTTTTAACATTGCATCTTTATATAAACTTGCGAAACGATTTCGGTCCCCAACAAACTCCATAATTGCTGCTGTCATATTCATTGTTTTACCCTCAGGGTCTTTTTTATAATCTTCTCAGACTGCATCAGCGAGATAAATATCACCAATATTTTTTAATGGAAATGCTTGCGAAAATGTAATTGGTTCATTAACGATTTCAACTGCTGAACCAGTAAAATTACCACCTGGTTTTGGCGTAATTACTCATTGACTAATTTCTTGATCAAGATTTATTTCAATATCAGAAAAAGTAAAATTTGTTCCATTTAAACTATTAACAACAGTTAACACTTCATCGACGGTTAATTTTGTACCAGAACCATTATCATATGGCAATGATGTAACAGTAATAATTTTACTAATATCATTTGTTGTTCATTTTAAATCAACTTTTTTTGTTAAAAATGGGCGATTTGGAACATCTGGCATAAAACGAATAATTGCTGTTTTCATTCCTGGCGCTAAATCAACATCTAAGTTATCAACATCATAACCTGCTTTTTTTAAATTTGCTTTAATAGTACCAACAGTTGGTATTCTTGTTGTATTAATTTCACCCCCAGTTTTAGGACTATGACATGCAATTGCTGTCCCAACAATTGGGCTTGATAGTGATACTGATGCTAAAATCATCATTAATTTTTTCATTATTTTATTCTCCTTTGTTTTTCAATAATTTTTATTACATAGTTAATATTAAAATTAGTTTATTAATTTTAAAAAGATTATTTTGTTAAAATTTTGGTAATAATACTATCCTGTTGTGGTGGGGTTGTTTCCTTTTTAAAAAGAATTAATCGATATGTTTTAATAATATTTGCAATAATAAATGAAATAATAATTAGTTTTTTTAATAAAAAAATAACTAATATATTAATTCGGTACCGCATAAAAAGATACGGTTCCAAAATATTTAAAAATAATGTTAGATTAAGAAACGGATTAAAATAAATTAAATCATTAATTTTATACCAATAAATTAAATAAATCCGTAATATGACTAAAGCAATAAAAAAGGTAATAATAAATAAAGCATAAAAGAAATAAAACGAAATTAAAATTGATTGATAAAGTTGAAAATAAAACTGCGTAAAACGACTAAGTAATCCTGTTATCGTAATATTTCAATAAATAGTGTATGATAATCAAAAAAATATTTGCTAATCATAATAAAATTACAATAACATTAACTTTTAAAATATTATCTCATTGTAAGATGATCCGTTTATAATGTTTAAAATCACTTAAAATTTGGATTAAAACAGCTAAGAAAAATAAAAAAGCACCCGTTTATTAAAACAATATAAGTTAAATTTAATGAAATACTAACAAATGCTCAATTTGTATAATGTGGAACAAAACAAGGTAAAAATAACGAAATTCCAAAATATAAACTAAACAAAATAAAATATATATTAAAAAATACTTGAAAATACTTTTTGAAATCTGTTCTCATTTTAATCACCCACACATATTTCCTTTTATTTTAAATTATATCTTTTGTTATATTTAATTAAAAACCCTATTGTGAACCAATAATTAAAGTAATTATAATTATCATTTTAATTATTAATAACATGTTCTAAGTAATTATACCGTGAAAAGTTTTAAAATTAAAATTAAAATTTTATTTTTTAACATATAATTAAAAAGAAAAAAGCCTATATTTTTTACTAAATTCCTATTTAATTAACAACAATGAAAGAAAAAACGAGGAAACTATATGCAACAAAAAAATAACATCTTTTTTATTAAAAAAATGAAATATTTATTTTTTTGCAATTCCATTATTCATAATTTCTCTTATTAGTTTAGGAGTTCTTATTGCAACGGGATGATATCAAATTGACTACCAAATTGCTGTTGAACTTGCAAAACCTTTATCAAATGAATTTGTTAAATATTGAGTCCGTTTTTATGATCAATTAGGAAATACTGAAATCGTTATTGTAATTATCATTTATCTAACAATATTATTAGAAACATGGTTTTTGCTTAAAATAAAACAAGAAAAGCAAAAATTTATAAAAAATTATTGGATTACTGTAATCTATTATTTCCTATCCATAGGAGCATGACTTATTGGTAATATTGTTAATTTAGCCTTAATTCCAAGTCTTGACGAAGGCTTTGGACCTGGAATTGACTATCTTCTATTTGATAATTATAAGTATAAATTAACAAGTGCTATTTTAGTTTTTCTTTACCAATCATTCTTATTAGGAATTGGTCTTTATTATGTTCGCTATCGGTTAGTTAAAACTAACCGTTTGTTAACAGAACAGACATGAATAAAAGCAACTAAAGGATTAAGTTTTTTAATTAGTACATATATTATTATTGTGATTTTAAAAGGTGCAACACATCGAATCTATTATTATAATGCTATTTTTGGTGATTTAATTGATGCCCATTCTGAATTCTTAACTGCTTATCTTAAATCGGGTTTTCATTTTGGATATAACTTAGGTAACGGTTATCTTAAATATTCCCTCAGAATGACAATATCCTTGGTGGAAACCACCAATTGGCTTATTTAGTAATGTTAATATGCCAACATTTAAAACCCCATGAGAATATGCTTTCCCAAGTGGTCATATTAATGCTACATATTGTACTGGCTCAATTATTCTTTTATTTTTAAAAAATAAGCAGAACAATAAAATTAACTGAAAAATAAAATTATGTTTTATTATTTGATTAATTCATGTTTTAGCAATTAATTTTGTTGTTGTAATGGAAAGTCCACTGAATTTTTGACACTGCATTTACCTTTATTTTTTCAACTGCTATGATTTTAGTTGTTCATTTTAGTATTAATAAAATTTTTGCAAAACACTTAATTTAAAAAATGGACTAAAATGAAAAGGTTTAGATGCTAATAGCATCTAAACCTTTTCATCGTGAAGAATTATATTTTAAATAATAACAAAATTATCTTATGAATTAATTAAATGATAAGTATCTTCGCAAATCATTACTTCTTCATTTGTTCGCATTGCATAAACAAGAACATCTGCTTTTGGAGTTGAAATTAGATTTTCCGTTTCATATGACCTTTGATTTGCTGACGAAGATAATTCTAAGTTTAATAAAGTAACTTCATTAACAACTAATTGGCGCATTTCATCAGAATTTTCGCCAATTCCAGCGGTAAAAACAATTGCATCTGGTTTTGTTTTTAAATCATTAGCATAACTAACAATATATTTTGCAATTCTTTTTGCACTCATTAACAATGCTAATTTACTACGTTAATTATCCGTGCTACTTTTAAAAACATCACGTAAATCAGATGATACTCCCGAAATTCCTAATAAACCAGATTCTTTATTTAAAGTATTAGTTATTTCATCTAATGTTGCACCAGTTTGATTTGCAATAAATTGGTGGATTGAAGGGTCAATATCGCCACTTCGTGTCCTCATAATTAATCCTTCTAATGGGGTTAAACCCATTGAAGTATTAAAACTTTTACCATTTTTAACTGCACAAATTGAAGCACCATTGCCTAAATGACAAATAATTGCATTAACTTCAGTAACTGGTTTTTGTAAAATTTCAGCTAATATTTTTGTAATATAACAATAGGAAATGCCATGAAAACCATAACGACGGACTTGATAATTACTATATCATTCATAAGGAATTGAATATAAATAATTTTCTTCAGGAATTGTTGTATGAAATGAAGTATCAAATACTGCAACATTTGGAACATCAACAATCTTACGAAAAGATTCAATAGCAGCAATTGCTGGTGGATTATGCAGCGGAACTAATGTTACCATTCGTTTAATTTCTGAAAATACTTCATCGTTAATAATTATTGATTGTGTAAACTTTTCACCACCATGCACAATTCGATGTCCAATTCCTTGAATATCAGTAAAATCTTGAATAATATAATGTTCTTTTAATTTAGCGATTAAAACTTTCGCTGCTGTTTTATGGTCTGGAAAATCTTCTTTTGTTTGAAACTCCTGACCATTAAATTTAAGGGTAAAAATTCCATCAATGTTAATTCGTTCAGCTAATCCTTTGCAAATTACTTCATAATTTTTTGCTGAATCAACTTTATATAATTGAAATTTCATCGAACTACTACCAGCATTGATTACTAAAATCATTTTTCTTTTTTCCTTTCTAATCATTTGATTTATATATACATAAATATGCTGTCACTAAAACAGTATTGTAAATGTCATTAATAGTAGCACCACGTGATAAATCATTAACTGGGCGGTCTAATCCAATAACAATTGGACCAATTGCTTCAAATCCCCCTAATCGTTGGGCAATTTTATATCCAATGTTTCCCGCATCCAAATTTGGAAAAACAAAAATATCAACAGGTGCTTTTAAGACTGATGACGGCGCTTTTTTATTACGAATAGCATCATCTCACGCGGTATCAAATTGAAACTCACCATCAACAGAACAATTTTTTAAATTCTTTGCTTGGACAAGTTCATAAGCAGTACGGACTTTATCAACAGAAGTCCCACGCCCTGAACCTTTTGTTGAAAAAGATAATAATGCCATATTTGGCTTTTGAAAACCAAAAACTTGACTAGCTTCATATCCTAAATAAGCAATATCTGCTAATTCCTCAGCCGTTGGATCAATATTCAAAGCACAATCAGTAAAAATATAACGTTCATTATTCCGAACCATTAAAAAAATGATGAAACTAATTTTACACTTGGTTTTGCTTTAATAATTCGCAATGCTGGACCAATAATATCTTTTGTATCATAAGTAATCACACCAACCATTCCATCAGCAAGACCTTTTTTAACTCATAAAATTGCTAAATAATTACATTCACGAACTAATTCTTTAGCTTCTGATAATGAAATTTTTCCTTTTCGTAATTCAACGAAATATTCTGCTAATTCTGTTTCATTTTGCTCTTCGGCAACAATAACTTCGCTTTGTAATTCATCAATTGTTGTTGGAACTTCTACTCGTGTTGCAAAAACAAGAATTGGCGTAATATTTGTACCAATTAATTGTTTCGCTACTGTTTGAATTCGTTCAGAATTTCCTTCTGGAAAAATAATTTTTATTTTGTGAGAAAAGGTATTAATTTTTTCAAGTATGTTTTTTAAAATGTTCATTTTTTATTCTTTTCTGCTATTAATCATTACCAAATAATTATATTACTTTTTTTAAAGTTTTTAGAAAAAGTAGCAAATTAATTATAATTAATTAAAAATTTTCCTATTTTAATTGTTGAAGTTTTACTACATCAAGGGCAGTATTTCAAGTCACGTCATAATGCACAGCACTGCCAAGATGAATCGCATCACAATAATGACTAATTTCGCGATAATTAGTCAAATTAATACCACTACCTCCTTGAATTTGAACACCATAATTCCGAAGACTTTGTAAAGTTACTAAATTTTTCATAATTGGAGTTATCCCACCTTGGGTTAAAACTGTGCTAATTCCTAATTGAACTAATTGTTGAATAGCAGTAAATTTTATCTTCAATTAAATCAAAAGCCCTGTGAAAAGTAATTGCTAATGGATGTGCTAAGGCAATTAATTCTTCCATCCGTAATAAATCAATTTGATGCGTAGGTGTTAAAATTCCAACCACAATACCTTCTGCCTTTGTTGTTTTAATATAAGCAATATCTTTTTTAAGTTGAAAATATTCATCAGCCGGACAATAAAAATCAGTATCACGGTGACGAACCATTACCCGAATAGGAACTTTAATTCATTCAGTACATTCTTGAATAACTGCATAAGATGGTGTTAACCCTCCGCGCGATAAATCAGCACATAATTCAATTCGGTCAATATTTCCAGCTTGTTCAATAATTTGGCATTCTTCGTAGTTTCTTGCAATAACTTCAATAAACATTTATTCTTGCTCCCCACTAATAAATTTAATGCGATTAATAATCCCATTAATTTTATTATTATATGTTCCTAACTTAATATTTAATAATAAGACATTATTAGTTTTTAACAAATTAGCATAATCTTTATAAATACCAGCAAAAGCAGTAATACTAATTTCGCCACTTTCATCATAACAATCTAAGAATGCCATTTTATTGTTGTTTTTATCAGTAATTACTTTTACTCGCTTCACGAGAACTAAAATATTTGCTGATCCTAAACTTAAACGCAAATTACTAATTAATGTTGTTTTATCTTGGTACCCTGCTTTTTCACGAATATATTTTAATGGATGATTCGATAAATAAAATCCTAAAAATTCATATTCTTTTTCTAGACATATAACTTCATCGTTTGGTTCAATTACTAGTTCTGGTTTTTCAGCTAATGAAAAATCAACAATTAAATTTTCATTCTCTTCTTGCGTTTTAATCAACTCAATATAAGTAAGAATTTGGTGGTAATTATTAAATAAGGTAATCCGGTTCAGCTTAAAAACATCTAATGCTCCAGAAAAACATAATGCCTCATAAGTTTTTCGATTTAAGCCTTTCTTATATAAACGAATAAACAAATCATATAAATCCATAAACATCCCATTAGTTTGATACTCTTGGGCAATTTTATTAAAAAAAGCAAAACCAATTTGTTTAATAATTAATAATGGAATACAAATTTGATTATCAATTGTGTGATACTGTCGATATGGAACATTAATATTTGGTGGCACAATTGTTAAATGATTCTTTTTTGCTAAAGCAATATAATCATTTGTTTTATGTTCATCCCCAATAACATGTGTCAATAAACTAGCTAAAAACTGGGAAGGATAATTTGCTTTTAAATAGGCCATTTGATAACCTAACAATGAATATGCAACTGCATGGCTCCGATTAAACCCATAGGCAGCAAATTTATAAATTAATTCTCAAATTTCTTGTGCTATTTTTTCAACATAATGATTTTTAACAGCTTCTTCAATAAATTCAGTTTTCATTTGGCTCATAATTGATGCATCTTTTTTCCCCATTGCACGACGAAGCACATCAGCTTTAGCTAGTGAAAAATTAGCAACTTTTTGAGCAATTAGCATAACTTGCTCTTGATAAACAATAATACCATAAGTTGGTGCTAAAATTTCAGCTAGACGTTCATCAATATAGGTAACTTTTGCCAAATTTTTTTTTCGTTTAATAAACAAAGGAATATTATCTTGTGGACCAGGACGATATAACGAAGACGTTGCAACAATATCTTCTAATTGGTCTGGAACCATATCAACTAAAACCTTCGTCATCCCTGGTGATTCTAATTGAAAAATCCCTTTTGTATCCCCTTGCGCTAATAATTGATAAGTTTTTTGGTCATTTAATGGTAAGGTGTCAACATCTAATTTTACTTTTGTTTCTTGGTAAATATTATCAATCACATCATGTAAAATTGTTAAATTTCGTAATCCTAATAAATCCATTTTTAGAATTCCCAATTCTTCTAAATAATTCATTGAATATTGTGTTTGATAAATTCCATTATAGCCTTCTTTAATTGGAATAATTGTTTGTAAGCGTTGTTGTGTTAAAACAACACCTGCTGCATGGGTCCCTGTTTGACGTGGTAAACCAATAATTTTTTTTAAATGCAAAAACACTTGGGGATATTTCTTCTGATAAATTTCAAAAAGAGGATTAGCATTAATTGCTTCTTCATAATGATAATTATATTCTAATGGAACTGCTTTGCTCATTTTATCTGCTTCTTCAATTGCGATATCAAAAATTCGACAAATATCTCGAATTGCCATTTTCATCCCAATTGTCTGAAAAGTAATAATATGGGCAACATGTTCACTACCATATTTTTCAAATAAATATTCAACAACCATTTCTCGTTTATCATCTTCAAAATCAATATCAATATCTGGTAAACTTTTTCGCTCTGGATTTAAAAATCGTTCAAAAAGTAAATTATAAGTAATTGGATCAATTGTTGTAATATTTAATAAATAACTGACAAGACTACCAGCAGCACTACCGCGGCCAGGACCAACAAAAATATTTTGTTGTTTTGCATAACGAACATAATCTCATACAATTAAAAAATAATCATTAAAACCCATTTTATTAATCACCGTTAATTCATAAGTTAATCGTTGCAGATATGTTGTTTTAGAACCATTAATTTTTTTTTGTTTTAAAGCTGTTTGACAAATTTCTTGTAAAAACTGTTGTGCGGTCTGCCCTTCTGGGATTGGATAACGTAATAAATTATCAAAAATAGTCCCTTTATGCAAAGGAAAAACATCAATTGTCGTAATAAATGTTTTAATATTGTCAAAATATTGTTGATAAAGGGGCGGTGGTGAAACTCAACCATATAAATCTTTCATCTTACTTTCTTTAAATAAAGTTTGTGTTTTAATTGTATCAACAACTTTATAAGCAGTAAAATCTTCACTTGTAAAATATTGTACTTTATTATTTCAAATAATTTGTTCATTTGCAACTAATCCTTGCAACGATTCTAACAACGATAAATTCCCATTATTAATACCTAAATATAAATCCGTTCCAACTTTTAAAATTTTTCTTAGCGTTTGATATAACTCAGGTTGATAATTATCTGTTGTATAATTAATAATAATCTTAACATCTGTTGTTAAAAACTTACTAATTTCTTCTAATGTTAAATTTTGCTTATGTTCAGCATTAATCATTATTAAAGATGAAATTTCAACTAAATTAAAATAACCATTTTGATTACGGGCAAATAAATTCATATTATAAGGAATATCATTCAAGAAAATAATAACATTTAAGCCAATAATTGGTTTAATTTTATTTTTTTGACAAAGCTGGTGAAATTCATAAACCCCAAACATATTATTATCACAAATTGCCAATGATGATAAATTAGTTGTCATAGCATAATTAAAATATTTATCAAAAGTAATTAAAGATGATAATAAACTATAACTTGTTCGAACATTTAAATGGGGAATTGTCATCATTGCTATCTCACTCTCCTATCATTATATCGAAAAAGAAAATAAAAACCACAATTGTGGCCTAATTTTATAATTTAATTGCAATAATAATGATCATAATTACAATTAAAAGCGCTAAGATCCCAAAAACTAAATAACGTCATAAACGGGCTTTTTTCTTTGGAACCATTTCTTTTAATTCTTTTTCTAAATCAATTGCATTTTCATTAAAAAGAATTTTGTTCTTTCTTCATATTTATTATTTTAATATCTTCATCTTTAACATCACGAATAATTGAAAATTCTTCATCAATTAATATTTTTTCTTCTAATAAGTTTGTTCGTGATTGTTCTGCTTTTTGTAATTCAGATTCATTAACTAATTGTTTTGCTACTTCTTTCTTTTTTTGAAAAAAACTAGTTTTCTTCTTCATAAATCACATCCTTACCAACCACATATGTTGTTATATTTTTTTTAATTATAACATCAATAATTTCTGTTCACATTAAATTCTTTTCTTGAAATTCTGCTTGTTTTAAACGTGGTTTTGTAACAGGATTCTTTGGAACAAATAAACTACAACAATCTTCAAACGGTAAAATTGATGTTTGATAAGTATCAATTTGTTTTGCAATATCAATAATTTCATTTTTATCAAAACACAATACTGGCCGCAAAATCGGCAATGTAGAAACATCATTGATTGTATTAATACTTTCAATTGTTTGAGAAGCAACTTGTCCTAATGATTCTCCAGTAATAATTGCCTGACATTTTAAATCTTTAGCTAATAAATTAGCAATACGATAAAACATTCTTCGCATAATAATAATTCGATAACTAACATCAGGAATATGCATTAATTCATGTTGTAACATTGAAAAATTAACCACATGCAATCGTTGCTGATTTTGACCAGCGTAATAATTTAATTTTTGAACTAAAGTTTTAACCTTTTGTAATGCTTCTTCTGTCGTATGTGGCGGTGTTGCAAAATGTAAATATTCAATATTCATTCCCCTTTTCATTGTTAAAAAAGCTGCAACTGGTGAATCAATTCCTCCTGATAACATTACTAATCCTCGTCCAGATATTCCAACTGGTAAACCACCAATTGTTTTAATCTTATTAACAAAAACATATGTAAATGTTCGGCGTACTTCAACATCAATTTGCAAAACTGGTTGATGAACATCAACTTTAACCTTTGTTTGTTGTAATATTTTTGGTGCTAATTGTTGCTTAATTTCCGTTGATGTCAGTGGAAAAGTCTTATCATTTCGGCGCACTTCTAATTTAAAAGTTGCTGGTTGATAATAATTTACGATATTAATTGCACAATTAGCAATCTCTGATAAATCACAAGCAACTTTTTTGGCTAATGATAACGATGATGAACCAAAAACATTTTTAACAATGTTAACAATTTCCATACTAACCGTTGCATCTAATAGTTCAATAAATAAACGATCAAATTCTTTTTTAATTTGATATTGATTTTCATATCCTGTTAATTTTGTTTTAATATTATTAACTAAAACTCTTGTAAAATCATTACGGTTTTTTCCTTTGATTGTTAATTCTCCATAACAAATTAATATTACATCAAAATTCATTTTATACTCCATTTTCTATATTTTTCCTTGTTCTTCATGAATAATTTTTAACGCTAAAAATAATGAGCCATCATAATCACCATTGCGATAAGCAATCTGAGCATTACGTAACTGGTCATCAACATCATCATTTGTTAAAATAAATTTTTGTGCATAAACTAATGTTTCTTGTGATAATAAATCTAATAAAATATTATTTTTAATTTTTTCAAACAATTTTAAAACTTCTGTTTTCAAACGATTTAGTTTACCTGTTACTTCCTCAACTTCACTAGGATTATTAACATCAAATGATATTCGTTTAATTTTTTCCAAGGATTGTCGATAATCACTAATTGCTTTTTCATATTTTGTTAATAATTTTTTATATTGTAATTGATTTAAGCGAACTTCAGCTTGTAACAAAACCACTTCTAACAAATGAATTGTTTTTCTAATTTCAGTTTCTGCAAAATTACGTTTTTCAATAATCTTTACAACATTTTCTAATGCTTCTTGGGTTACAACAGCATTTTCTAATAAATGTACTAATTCTTGATTAAAATTAACATAATCGCGACCATTACGATTAATTTCTAAAACTAAGCGGTTAGTATCATGTGTTAAATCCTTTGTTTTTCCCATTGCTTCACGATAAATGCCTTCTTCATGTGCCGTTAATGTTGATGAACTACGTAATGCCTCAATTTGTCGAGAAATTGCATTAAAACTCCGTTCAATTTTATTAATATAATCCATTACAACTTGATAATATTTTTTAAAACATGAAATAATTGCTTTTTGATGTTCAATACTTTGATCAAAATCACTAATTTGATTAATAATTTCAATTGTTTTCTTTGTTGCTTTTTTATATTGCAAGTTATCAATATATTTAGAAATTAAAATTTTAGTTTCATCAATCTTTTGGGTTAATTCATCAAAACTATACTTTAATAAATCACGACTACTTTCATCTTTATTGAAAAGAACATATTTATCTTTTAATAAAGAAAGTTTATTTGGAACCACTTTTGTTAACAAGGTTTTAATTTGTGGAATATTGTCTAAAATTTCAACAAAAATAGTTAAGGAAGTAGTAATATTGGATAAAATTTGTTCTGTTTTAACAAAATCACCCGCTGTTAAATAATCTTCAAATTCATCAAACATACTTTCAATATTTCGTTCAAAATCACTAATTTTTTTAGAATCTAAAGATACATTCATTTGTAATTTAACTGCATCTTCTAACAATGAATTAAACATTTTCTTATGTGCCAAAATATAATCTCGTTGTAATAATTCAATTCGCAATTGACTGTTAATTTCATCTAATAACCGACGAGCTTCTTCTTCCAATAAAGTTAATTCTTTTAACAACGGAATAATTTTTTGTACTGCTACTTTCGGCATTTTCTTGGATGTTATTTTATTAATTTGATATAATTTACGATATACTTCTAAACAACTTAGTAATTTTTTCTCATAAATAATTTCATACTTTGTTCGTCAGATAATCAAGTCTTTTGCATAGCGATTATTATAACGAGCAATTTCAGAAATCCGAAAAATTTTATGTTTTAACGGTAATCGTTTTAAAATATCAAATTTTTGTAAAACTTTAATTTCAATTGTTTTTAAATAACGCTTTTGCCTTCACAATACTAATGTTATTATTAATAGTAACAAGCAGACAAAAAATAAAATTAATAATGTTAATTTAATTGGATTATTAATAATATTTTCCATTTTGCCTAGCCCCCAATCATTATTATATATCAATTGAATTATAGCACTTGCAAAAGANATNANNTNAAAAANTAGAAAAATGTGAGGTACCATATACATTTTAGACCAGTTAGTCTTTTAAAAATTTTAACACAGCTTCAGTTGGTGTTAAAAAA
>NZ_MQTY02000139.1:12-2099 GCF_016082285.1 Spiroplasma sp. Moj | reverse complement strand
AGATTCCTATAATTTCTATTTTAAATATATTTTATAGGAATTTTAAAATGACTAGGTTACGCAAGAAGTCTAATGTATTTATATTTACAAGCGAATGTTGGTACAGCAGTCCTTGATACTTTAAAAGCGTGGGGTTTTTGAAGTGCAATTACTGCAACCATGTTTGTAATTTTTTTAGGTTGGTTTTTAACAAAACGTGGAACCTTTAAAAAAATTGAGAAGCTGTCTTAATTAAAATTGTCATGGTTGTTGGTTTACCATGTTTAGCATTTGATGGTTTTATGGCTGATACAACAGTTGAACAAGTTAAAACACAAGCAGCAATTTTATTAATCGGATTTTTATTTTATATTATTTTAGGAATTGTAGCAAAATATTTTTATATTAAATATGAGCAAGATGTTCGTGATACGTTAGCAATGTGTACAGTTTTTGCATCAACTACTTTCTTCGGAATTCCAGTTGTTACAGCTTTATTTGACGCCGGACAAGCAACATTACAAGCTAATATCTTTAATATTCCTTATCGAGTATTTTTATATTCATTAGGATTTATTGTTATGAGTAAACCGGTGCAAGGACAATTAGCATCAGCAGTTGAAACAACAGCAGAAACAATTGTCGATTCAAAAATAGATCCTACGGGGTATGCACAAGTAAGAGCCGAAATACGAGCTAAAAAAATGGCAACCGTGAAGGCAAATTTAAAACAAATTTTTGTTAATCCAATTTTAATTGCAACAATTATTGGATTTATCTTTTGAGTAACACAATTAATTCCAGGAATTGAAATTGTTCCTGATCAAAATAAAATTGGTAGTGGTCGATTATTTTCACCATTACGATTAGATAATACTTTTCCACCATTATTTAAAATAACAAAAACATTGGAAGGATTATGTACACCATTAGCATGGTTAGCAATTGGAATGACTTTAGCAAAAGGGAAATTGCGTGAAGCAATGCAAGATAAAAAAGTCTGATATGGAATGATTATGAAAGTTATACTAGCACCAATTATTGGATTAGTTTTAGCAATTATTTTTGCTGTGATTGGAAAAGAAACAGGAGTATTAAAATTAGATTCAGTTGGCTTGACTGTTATTGTCATTATGTTGGCAGCACCACCAGCGTCTGTTATTGTTGCATATTCAATAGGATATAAAAAACAACCAATGTTAGCAAGTAATTTAACATTAGTTTCAACTTTATTTTCAATTATTTCGTTACCATTCTGAGTAATTATTACGACAGCAATTGGGGCAACTACATTATTTACATATTAGGAGAAAATAACAATGAATATAAAAATTAAAATGGTTTGTTATGGCGTTCGGAAAACCGAACGACCATTTTTTGAAAAACTAAATGAAAAATATGGTTATGATTTAACTTTAATTGAAGAATATTTAACAAAAGATAATATTGCCACAGTTAAAGGACATCAAGCAGTGATGGTTCGTGCAAATTGTGATTGTTATGAAGAAAATTTATTAAAAATGCAAGAATATGGGATTAAATATTTATTAACAAGAACAGTTGGTTATAACCATATTGATTTAACAAAAGCACACGAATTAGGTTTTAAAATGGCTTATGTACGAGGATATTCGCCTAATGCAGTTAGCAAATTAGCGGTAGCAATGGGAAATGCTTTTTTACGTAATTTATTTTATATGGCTAATAATGAACGTCAAACAAATTTTAAGGTTGATGATTTTATGTTTGCAAAAGAAATTCGTAATTCAACAATTGGAATTATTGGAACTGGTCGGATTGGATGTGAAGCAGCAAAGGCTTGGCATGGAATGGGAGCTAAAGTATTAGGATATGATATTTATGAAAATGATAGTGTGCAAGCAGTTTTAACATATACTGATTTAAATACTTTGCTTAAAGAATCAGACTTAGTTTGATTACATTGTCCATATTAATTATTAGACTTCTTGCATAACCTATTAAAATAATTGTAAATATTTTTAAAAAGATACTAATAGCAAATNATAATTTTAATTAATGGTAAATTTGATACATATATGCATTTTTTTTTTAAATATAAACATAAATTGTATTAATTTAATTATTTA
>NZ_MQTY02000138.1:0-2122 GCF_016082285.1 Spiroplasma sp. Moj | reverse complement strand
TAGATTCCTATAATTTCTATTTTAAATATATTTTATAGGAATTTTAAAATAACTAGGTTATGCAAGAAGTCTAATTAATACCTTTAAATAATTATATCACTTTTTATTAATAAAAAATTGCTAACAATAGCAATTAATCATCTAACTTTAAAACAGCCATAAAAGCTTCTTGGGGGACTTCAACTGAGCCAATTGCTTTCATTCGTTTTTTTCCTTCTTTTTGTTTTTCCAATAATTTCTTTTTCCGAGTAATATCACCACCATAACATTTTGCTAAGACATTTTTACGCATTGCTTTAATATCTTCTCGTGCAATAACTTTATGATTAATGGCTGCCTGAATTGGAACTTCAAAATTTTGCCGAGGGATAATTTCTTTTAATTTTGCACATAAGGCTTTACCACGCCCATAAGCAAAATCACGATGAACAATAATTGATAAAGCATCAATAATTTCATTGTTTAATAAAATATCCATTTTAACTAATTTATTAGGACGATAACCAATAAAATCATAATCTAACGAAGCATAACCTTTACTAATTGATTTTAACCGATCAAAAAAATCAAACACAATTTCATTTAATGGCATTTCATAAGTTAAAATTCGCCGTATATCATCAATATATTCTAAATTAGCATATGTTCCACGTTTATTTTGACATAATTCCATTAATGAACCAATATATTGCTCAGGAGTCATAATCGTTGCTTTGACAAATGGTTCTTCAATGCGATCAATTTTTTGCACAACTGGTAATTCATTTGGATTATCAATACTAATCATTTCCTTATTTGTTAAATAAACATGATAAATTACCGATGGAGCAGTTGCAATTAATTCTAAATTATATTCTCGTTCTAACCGTTCTTGAATAACATCCATATGTAATAATCCTAAAAAGCCACAACGAAAACCAAAACCTAATGCTTGTGATTTTTCTGGTTCATAAACAAGGGAAGCATCGGATAACTGAATTTTTTCTAAATCTTCTTTTAAATTTTTATATTTAGAGGAATCAATTGGATATAATCCACAAAATACCATTGGGTTCATTTTTTTATATCCTGGTAATGGCTGTTGAGCTGGATTAGCAACGGTTGTAATCGTATCACCAGCCCGAACATCACAGACCATTTTAATACTTGCTGCTAATCAACCCACTTCACCAGCAACTAATTTGTTTTTTTTAACTTCTTTTGGTGTTTTAACTCCTAATTCAGTAACTTCATAAACAGCACCAGTATTCATTAATTTTATTTTTTCACCAACGCGAACAATTCCTTGTTTAACTCGAATTGAGATCATTACACCACGGTATTTATCATAATATGAGTCAAAAATTAATGCTTGCAATGGATTATTATCATCGCCTTCTAACGGCGCAGGGATATCTTTAACAATTGCTTCTAAGACCTGTTCAATATTTAACCCTGTCTTAGCACTAATTAATGGTGCATTTGTTGTTGGAATTCCAATTAAATTTTCAATTTCTTCTTTGACACGGTCTGGATCAGCAGATGGTAAATCAATTTTATTAATAACAGGAATAATTGCTAAATTATTATCAATTGCTAAATAAACATTTGCTAATGTTTGGGCTTCAATTCCTTGTGCTGCATCAACAACTAAAATTGCTCCTTCACAAGCTGCTAAACTGCGTGAAACTTCATAGGTAAAATCAACATGCCCTGGTGTATCAATTAAATGAAAAATATACTCTTGTTGATCTTGAGCACGATATTTTAACTGAACAGAATTTAATTTAATTGTTATTCCTCGTTCACGTTCTAAATCCATTGAATCCAATAATTGTTCTTGCATTTCTCGTTTTTCAACTGTCCCTGTTAATTCTAAAATCCGGTCTGCTAAGGTTGACTTCCCATGGTCAATATGAGCAATAATTGAAAAATTACGAATTAATTTTTTATTCATTTAAAATTAAAACCCTTTCTATAAACAGTTACATCTCTGATATTATTATACATAATTTTAGCAAAATAACCTGAAATAGCAGGTTTTAATAATAAATAATTATAGTTGTGAGGTACCATATACATTTTAGACCAGTTAGTCTTTTAAAAATTTTAACACAGCTTCAGTTGGTGTTAAAAAATTTAT
>NZ_MQTY02000137.1:0-2255 GCF_016082285.1 Spiroplasma sp. Moj | reverse complement strand
AGTCATTTTTCGTTGTAGGAAAATATTAAATTTTTAAATAAAAGACATAATTAATTAAAATTATAATTTGCTATTAGTATCTTTTTAAAAATATTTACAATTATTTTAATAGGTTATGCAAGAAGTCTAATGAAACAAGATAAAACAACTTGATTAAAGGGTGCATTACCTTGAAATTGATTTAAAAAAGACCCTATTNNNNCTTANAANNACCTGATGTAACAAATTGTAGTTATATAATTGATATGTTTTCAATTCAAGCATTATATAAAGGTAATTTTGAAATTATCTTTTATGCTGATAACCCATATACCAATAATGAAGAAGATTATTTACGATTATCAGTATGAAGTTTCAGAGGTAAAACAAAAAGTGTATTAAATAATTATTTATGTGATATGACAACTAATTATAAAACTAGTTTCTTATTACCACATGACTATGAAATACCAACTTTTAATTACCCACAATATGTCTTACCACCAGTTCCATATAACTATAAACCTTATACAAAAGATATTATGCCTTCCGATGTAGTACTACCATTAAAAACCAAAATTACAGCACCAGCACAATGTAAAAAATCAATATCTTCAAGTTATACAAAAATTAATTTATTTTCTGATGAATTTAATTATGCTTATTATGAGGTGGAAATTGATTTAAAACAAATTGACCCAACAATTCAAAGTATAAGTAAATTCCAAGATGCTTATAAAACAATTGAAATAAGTAATCTAAGTAATTTACAAGTTGAATGTGGGCCGGGCCACCAAATATAGAAAATTTTATACAAGATAGAAATGTTAATTTAAATGGTGGAGTTAATAGTTGTAATAATAATGTATGTGCATTAATAGATGTTTCTATTTTAAGTAAAGATGGTCGCTCACAAGTTGATAAAGTTAATTTTCCAGATACTTTTACAATAGATACGAAAGAAATAACTAATGATATTAAAACAATTGATACTTTTAAAACTAATGGTTTACCAAATGATAACTATAAAAATAGTTATGTTGATAATCAAAAGAAAATAAATATTAACTTTTTATTACAAATAACAAAATTATCTAATAGTGATAAAGATAAAATTAGAGAAATATATTTACAAGCATATTATACTAGTGATTTAAAATTAAAAATTAGATTTTCAAAAATATTATATGTAGAATTATCAACATTTTATTGAAATAAACAAACTATGAAAATTTATAAATATTTTGGTAATGATAAAAATATAATAATAGATGTTTATAATCCTAATGATTTAGGAATTAGAAATAAAAATATTAACCCCGTTAAAATTACATTTAAACCAAGATAAAAATAAAAAAGAGATTTAATTATCTCTTTTTTAACCATTAACTTTTATATTACCATTTTCATCAATATCTAATAAATCAGATATATTAGTATCTAAATTTCAACGATAAACTGATTTAAAATAGTCATTATTAATATTTGATATTCATTTTTTAGAAATATCATATCCTACTTGTAAATGTTTACCATAATCCATATTATAAAGTAATTTTAACTCACCAATATTTAATTTTTTAATAACTTTAAATTTATTATCATTAAAATCATTTTTAAATTTAGCAATTTCTCAATTATTATTTTTATCACCACGACATACTACAATAATATCATTTATTATCAACTTTATTAAATGGTTTTTCTTGTGGTGCTATTCATTCTAAATTGTCTCTAATTTCTTGGTTAGTAGTATTTATTTTGTTTTCTTTTTTTAAATGTTCTAATTCTTCTTTTGTATATTCTTGTGGTGTATTACAAGCAACTAAACTAGTTGTACTTGTTCCAACTAATGATATTGCACCAATAATACTTAATAATCTTTTCATATATTTTTTATTTCATTACTACTTTTAATCTTGAAGTTTGTCCTTCTCAATTTTTATCATTTTTAGAAGCAATTATAACAACATAAATAGCAGTGTTTTCAAGTTGAGGAAAATCAGAAAAATCATTTTTATTAATTGAATTTTCATCAGAATAATAATTAATAGTATAACCTTCATTTAAAGGTTTATTTATAAATTCTTGTGCATTAATAATTTTTGTATTTAAATCAGATAGTTTTTTATTTTTTTCATGAATAATATTTACAGTTAATTTATTTATTGTATTTAAATTAATTTTTTGTTTTATATTTCCTCCATCGCAAGCAATTACACTGTTTGCTTCGCTTGCAGTTAAACTAACTATACATAAAATACTTAATAATCTTT
>NZ_MQTY02000136.1:0-2294 GCF_016082285.1 Spiroplasma sp. Moj | reverse complement strand
CATATAAATAGTATTTCTGACATAAATTAAAATAATTAATGACATTTTGATAAATATAATTTATTTCTTTTGTAAGTTTTTGTTGTAAATATCATTTTTTTATTTTTCGTTGTAATGAATATAATTCATTTTCAGTTAGAATGCTTGTTACCATATACTTTTTCATTTTAATCTCCATTCTAATTTAAAGACTAAATCAGTGGTCTAAAATGTATATGGTTTTCACAATCGGAAAAATATCATATTTCTATTATCATAACACATTTTTTGAGTTAAAATAATAATATTTAAAAGGATGTGAAAATAATCTTGAAAGCAATTTTTCCATGTAGTTTTGACCCAATTCATGATGGTCATCTTAATATTATTAAAAAAGCAAGTACTCTCTTTTCAAAATTATATGTTGTAATTACGAATAATTTAGAAAAATCAAATCAAACGAACATTAAAACGCGTGCTAAACAAGCTGCCATAGCTTGTCAAAACCTTAATTTAAATATTGAAATTGTTATTAATGACCAAATGTTAACTAGTGATTTTGTTAAACAATTAGGGGCTAAATATATTATTCGAGGCCTACGAAATAATAACGATTTAAAATATGAAATGGAATTAGCTTTTGCTAATAAACAATTAAATAAAGATATTGAAACAATTTTTTTTATTGCCGATTATGGTTTGAATAAAATTTCTTCAACTTTTTTAAACCAAATTAAGCAATTAAAAAAATAAAAAAATATTGAGTTTCAATATTTTTTATTTTGTCTTTTATTTTCCTAATAAATTAAACATATTTTGTTTATAAATCTCAACTCCTGGTTGATCAAATGGATTTATCTCTAACAAGTAAGCTGAAATTGCACAAGCTTTCATAAATCAATATGCTAAATAACCAAACATATTATCATCCATTGTTGCAAATTCTAAAACAATATTTGGAACATGCCCAACTTTTGTATGAGCAGCAACAACGCCTTCAACAGCAATGGTATTTACTTCATGCAATGTTCTTCCAGCGAGATAATTTAAACCATCGGTATCTACTGCTGCTTTTGGCAGGTTAAGATCAATTTGTGGTTCTTTAATTGCGATAACTGTTTCAAATAAAATATTTTTTGTCCCTTCTTGAATGAATTGACCAAGAGAATGTAAATCTGTCGAAAAAACACACGATAATGGTAGTAAACCCTTTGAATTTTTTCCTTCTGATTCCTCAAATAATTGTTTCCATCATTCGGTAATCATCTGCATTTGTAACTCATAAGTTACAAGCATTTCTGCTTTATATTTTTCCTCTTGATTTAAAATATAACGTCCAACAGCATATTTATAGGCATGATTAGTGAAATCATCAATTAAAGTATCTTGATAAGCTTGTTGTGCTCCTTTAAAGACATTATCAACATTAATACCACTTACTAACATTGCAAAAATACCAACTGGGGTTAACACTGAATATCTTCTCCCAATGTCATCCGGAATAACAAAGGTTTGATAACCTGCTTTATCAGCTAATATTTTTAGAACACCTTTCTCTTTATCTGTAATAGCAACAATTAAGTTGGCTGCTTTTAGGCTTCCTTCTTTTTTTCTAAAAGCTCTTTGCAAAGACGAAATGCAATTGCTGGCTCAGTTGCTGTCCCTGATTTAGACACAACACAAATTCCAAATTTTTTGTCTTGAAGATATTTCAAAACTTGTGCTGTATAAGTTGAAGACATTGTATTCCCAATATAAATGATTTCTACTTTTTGTTGACTATATAACCCATTAATCATTTCAATTGCTGCTCGCGCACCAAGATAACTCCCACCAATTCTAATTACCAATAAAACGTCAATTTCACTAGCTAATTACTTTGTTGTTTGTTTCATTTTTGCAAGCTCTGCTTGATCATAATTATTTGGTCACTCAACTCAACCAAGGAAATCATTTCCTAATCCTGTTTTATTATGAATCATTTGTTGAATATCTTTAACTCGCCCTAAATATTTGTTAAAAACAGATTCGGCTAATGCATTAGTAAAATCTACTTTAATCATTTTAATAATATGCCTGCTTTCTATCTAAAAAACCTTACATTTGTAAAAATTTTAATTTATTTACTTGTTAGTGANTTAATTTTTTCANTAGACTTCTTGCATAACCTAGTTATTTTAAAATTCCTATAAAATATATTTAAAATAGAAATTATAGGAATCTAAAATTATGAAATTTGATAAATTTGATTTTATTAATAGACTTCTTGCATAACCTATTAAAATAATTGTAAATATTTTTAAAAAGATACTAAT
>NZ_MQTY02000135.1:0-2302 GCF_016082285.1 Spiroplasma sp. Moj | reverse complement strand
ATACTGCCCTTTCTCTGAATCAATGAATAATTTTGGTTTTATAAATAAAAAAACCATTTTAGTAAATGGTTTAATTTATTATTCTTATTCAATTTCCGAGTTTTTTTCCAAAACCCCAATTTTTTTATACGGCCTAAATAATATTATTAATTTAAAACATGAAATATTTAATAATAGTAAAAAAACTTTTACTGAACTTGAACAAGAAAAAGTAGAAAGCAAAAAACCAGAAAATTTTAAAGAACACTTCTATTTTTTTTTAAACTTTTAAATATCAAAGACAAGTTAAAAAAATATTTAAATTATTGAAAAAAGCTTCAAAAGAGTATCAAGTATTATTTATTAAAATGGCGTTGATAATCCGGTTATCTGTTGACCGTAGTGAAGAAATATGACAATGAATATTAAATAGAATTGATTGAAGTCTTGCCTTAGACCTTGTTGAAAAAAATAATAATTCAGACCAATTTATTCTTTTTGCAAAGCACTTTTTAAAAGAAGTTAATAACAATATGATTAAAGAATGAGAAGGAAAAATTAAAAATAAAAAATTAAGCAATGATGTGATAATATTTATTTCTAATTTTTATCATACACTGAAAAATAAATATAATTATCATATATCTAATTAAAAAATTCTTCTTACAAAATAAAAAGTTTTATAAGAAGAATTTTTTAATAATTAAATTATGTTCTTACTAAAGTTAACTTTAAAATAATGGTTGGTATTATGTTCTTCCTTCTAAATTTATTTTAAAGACTTAAAAGGTTATGGTTTTTAAACTATAACCTAATAATTGCCTTTAATTTAGGGCTTTTTATGATATAATTAACTTAATTAATTTATAATAAGAGGTAACCAATATGAAGTGAGAACCGCAACAAACGATTGAAATATTAAAAGAATATGTTTATAGTAAAAACAGACTTGATGAATATCGTAATCGTGTGGCATTATCAAATTTACAATTACCACCTTTTTATTTAAAAGAAGATAAAAGTCAATCTGTTTCATCAGTTGTTGTTCGTTTTATTAATGAAAAAGAAATTAAAAAAGCATATGATAAAAATACTTATCAATGAATTATAAATAGTTTAGAAGAAACTATTTTAAATTCTTTAAAAATGGGTGAAAATATTATTGGAATTCATCGCCATGAAAATATTTATTTGGCATTATACGAAGATGATGGGGATTTAAATTATTTAATTGAAATTGCTAATTATATTAATACAACTGTTAAAATTATTAATTATACATTATATGAAAAATATCAAGCTGTCCGTGAGGTTAGAATTGGCATTGGGATTGCGAATGATCCATCAATTGAAAGAATTAACGATTTAGAAGAGAATTTTATTGTTCCATTTGATGAAGATATTAAGGATAGTGTGCAATTAGCAGAAACATATGCTGCAGAAGTTATTATGTTTAATAATTTACCAGTTTGTACTGATGCATGGGTTTTTATGAATTTAACTGATGAGAATCAAGAACTAATTCGAAAAAATTCACGTCAATATTTTAATTTAAGAACACCTCGTCAACGTTTATTTACGGATTTAATTGATCCTAATGTTGCAGGAGAACTTGAACGACGTATCTTGCAAGTTGAAGAATAAGATCAAAATAATTAGGTTAAAGTTATTTAGTCTTATTCTTTTTTGTTTAACATCATTATTATTTCGGTATAATCATAAGTAGAAAGTGAAGTGGAAGAAAATGCAAGCATTAATTTTTCAAGGAAAAAAGAAAATTGAATGAACTGAAACTAACGAGCCAATTAAAAAAAGCAACAGATATTATTGTTAAAATTGAGGGATTTACTTTTTCACATGCGGATTATCGTCCATATTTGGGGCATGATAATAGTGTTGTTCCTAACACAATTATGGGGCATGAAGGAGTTGGTGTCGTGACAGCAATTGGAGCTGATATTACAAAACTTAAAATTGGTGATCGCGTTACAATTGGATGTGTTACTCATTGTAATATTTGTCAATGATGTGAACAAAAAGCATTTGCTAATTGTACTAATGGTGGTTTTATTTTGGGAACTAAAATTAATGGAACGCATGCTGAATATGTTTGTGTTCCTTATGGGGAAAATAGTGTTATTAAAATTCCAAAAACAATGAATTTAATTGATGCTTTAATGTTAAGCGATGTGTTACCAACAGGGTATGAAAATGTTATTAAAAAAATTGATTTAAAACAAATTAATAATATTGCTATTATTAGACTTCTTGCATAACCTAGTTATTTTAAAATTCCTATAAAATATATTTAAAATAGAAATTA
>NZ_MQTY02000134.1:0-2353 GCF_016082285.1 Spiroplasma sp. Moj | reverse complement strand
TAAAAGCATAAATTTTTTAACACCAACTGAAGCTGTGTTAAAATTTTTAAAAGACTAACTGGTCTAAAATGTATATGG
Organism: Spiroplasma sp. Moj; assembly: GCF_016082285.1. Lineage (NCBI taxonomy): Bacteria > Bacillati > Mycoplasmatota > Mollicutes > Entomoplasmatales > Spiroplasmataceae > Spiroplasma > Spiroplasma sp. Moj. The sequence continues at coordinate 2,275 of NZ_MQTY02000134.1, read as the reverse complement.
TACCTCACAATTAACTAAATCTTGTTCTAAAAGCGTAACTAATTCTGCTAAATTATTAATTTTAATATTTTCTCGAAGATATTTTTTAAAATAAACAATGATTTCCTGACCATATAAATCCAAATTAACATTTAGCAAATATGTTTCAACAACTTCTTTCCCTTCAAATAACCGATAAGATGTCATTGAAGGATAAAATTTACCTTGTGCTAATGTTTCTGTTACATAAACACCATAGGGTAAAATTACTTTTTGTGGCAAATAAATATTTGCCGTTGGAAAATTAATTGTTCGTCCTAATTGTTTTCCTGGTTTTACTTCTCCACGTAAATTATAATCTTCATACAATAATTTATTTGCTGATGCTAAATCATATTTTAATAAAAAATTTCGAATTGTTGTTGAAGAAAACAAATTATCTTGGCGAGTAATTAAATAAACATTTTCTTGACCAAAAAAAGCAATAATATCATTAAAATCCCCTTCACGATTTTTTCCAAACCGAAAATCAGAGCCAATGAAAATTTTTGTAACATTAAATTGTTTTTTTAAAATTGTTAAAAATTGTTGTGCAGATAAATTTATAAATGCAGTACTAAGCGGCACTTCTAAATAATAATCAAATCCTAATTTTTCAACAATTTGTTGTTTTGAATGATTATCTACTATTTTTGTATTTGTTTGTTGTAAAAAATCACTAACACTTTGTGACATAGTAAAAAATAATGTTGCAAGGTTATACTGTTTTTTAATCTCCATTAAACGTGTAATTAATTTTAAATGACCTTGATGAAACCCATCAAACAAACCTAAACAAGCAACTTTTGGTTTCTTATCACTTGGCTTATTTCATACTAAAGTTTTCATTAATAATGATTATCCTTCTCTCTGTCATCTTGGTTTTTAGGTTCAATATGTCCTCATAGTCCACGTTGACAGGCATAAACATGTTTTCCAATATGTTTATAAATTGCTAAAACATTTTTATTTTTATCAATAATAAAAATAATTGGGTCAGTATGATTAATAATAACAATAGGTTTTCCTTGCCGAATTTCTTCATCATGATGATAAAGTAATAATTGTTGATTATTAATAAATAAAGCATCATACATCGATATTAACTCATTAAAATTTACTGCTTCAGGGTTAATTGCTTTAGATAGAATAAAATTTCCTGATTGCGTACGGCATAAAACTGTAACAGTAGCAATAGTATTGAATTTTGCCGCAATATCAGTCACTAAACTTCTAATATATGTTCCTTTAGTACATAACACACTAAATTTAATTGTATGATTATGTGCATCATATTTTTTTAATTTAATTGCCTTAATTGTAACAGTTCGTGGTTTAATTTTTACTTCTTTATCTTGGTGTGCATACTCGTAAAGTTTTTTACCATTAACTTTAATAGCAGAATATTTTGGTGGATATTGTTCATACATAAATCCATTAAATTCATTAAAGATTTTTTTTAATATTTTCTTTTGAATCTTAAATGGTGCTGTTTCATTAAGCACATTCCCAGTAATATCACCAGTATCTGTCTCAACAAATAATCGCATTTCAACATCATACGCTTTATCTGCTGTTAACAAATATTCACTCATTTTCGTAGCATTATTCACTAAAACAACTAACAATCCTGTTGCTAATGGGTCTAATGTTCCTGCGTGACCAATTTTATTAATCTGCAATTTTTGTTTAATTTCTTGAATAACCTGATTACTTGTTTTTCCTGTTGGTTTATTGATTAAAAAAATACCGTCATGCATAATAACCACCCCACTTCCTGAAATATTATATCACTTTTTAATATATTCCTAACAATGATTAAAAAAGTACCTTATTTTTATCGTATTTTTTATAAAATTAATTGATTATTAGAAAAATATAGTTTATAATATTTACGTATGAAAAATAAATATTGTTACATTTATATTTTTCTTAAATTATTCTAGNCNTNNNNTTTNTNNTNNNANNTNTATTTTATAGGAATTTTAAAATAACTAGGTTATGCAAGAAGTCTATTAATTAAAACTCCTTTCTAACTTATTCTTTTTCTTTCAATACTTAATGTTTGCATTTCATGTTTAACGCCATTTTGATTTAATAAACTAATAACAGCATTTTGATTGTGAGGTACCATATACATTTTAGACCAGTTAGTCTTTTAAAAATTTTAACACAGCTTCAGTTGGTGTTAAAAAATTTATGCTTTTATGTCGCCTAACATTGTTATAGTAATTTAAAAACGTAGTAATTAACTTTC
>NZ_MQTY02000133.1:0-2405 GCF_016082285.1 Spiroplasma sp. Moj | reverse complement strand
TTAATTAATAATTATGGGTTTACAAATAAAAAAACCATTTTAGTAAATGGTTTAATTTATTATTCTTATTCAATTTCCGAGTTTTTTTCCAAAACCCTTATTTTATTTATACGACCAACTTTTTTTATTTAAAAAGAACAATTAAAAAGCTTAATTTTGTTCAAAAAGGTTGCTTTGCATTTAATATTAATTTTGTTATAATAAACCCATTCAATAGGTCTATTATTAAGCTTACTAAAGGAGATTTTAATGGCAAAAAAACCAGGTAGTTGACATAAACTTAATAACTTAACAAAGAATGTTACTGTAGCATCACGTAAAAAAGGGTGACTTGCCGCAATTTGTGCTGTGTTATATCTTGGTGCTTTAATTCCCTCTGCTTATTTTGGTGTGTCATTTTTAGCAAATATTTTAAATTATGGTGGAATTGAAACTGATGGACCCTTGCCTGATGTTAATGATGAGGATTATTTTGAAGTTAACTTTGCAAAAACAAAACTACGCGATAATACAACAACAACTCCGGTTTTTGAAACTTATGAAATTCCTCCTGACCCTAATACTGGGCAAGTTGCACAAACTCGCGCTCGTGCGAGATCATTACGATTAGAATACGCTTATAATTTAATTTTTGAAAAAGCACCTAGTTTATACATTACAAACAATATCTTTTTTAAGAATAAATACAAAGATCCTAAGCAAATTCAAATTTTAGATATTTATACTGATTCACGAGGGACACAACAGTTAAGTCTTGCTGATGTGCAACAAAATCAATTTAATTTGATGAAAAATTTATTATTTTTAAAAATCAAATACGAAGACGTAATCCAAAAAAATCTGGTTTGAATGCCAACTCTATTTGTTGGAAATGAAGGATTTTTATCAAACTTTTTAAGTTTTAAATTAGGAGAAACAAGAAACAAAGATGATTTAAAACCAACAGTTTGAGAAAAACAAACAAATGTTCTAGATGAACAAGCTAATAATATTATGATTAATGGTACTAATGATAGTTTGGCGTTAGCAGATCAAGTTTATGCTGCCTATAAAGAACGTTTTGCTGCTTTTTATGCAGAAAATAAAGGAAATGATAAAGAATTTATTGGTGATTATAATCCATATAGTAATTTTGCTATTTCAAGTGTTAATCAAAATGATCAACTGTTTCCAGGAACTGCTATTGATAGTACGCATTACATGCTTGATATTAATCGGGTAATTCAGTCAGCATATAAAAAGGGTGATTCAGAGCAAAGTTTTGCAAAAACAGATACTCAAATTAATGGTAAATATATTCCACAATTATTAATTTTTTTAATTAATATTTTAGAAACATCACAAAATCGTGGTTTAGTCTTACCAAAAGAACTTGTACCAACCGAATGACAATTTTGATATCAACATCTTCAACCAAAACGTTTAAATGTTAACCAACCAGAGCAATTTTACTTTATGTTTTTACCGCAAGGTGAAACAATTCAAAATGTGATCGCAAATCGATTGGAAGAGCAAATTAAAGATGTTTTAAATGGAAAATATTCATTAGCAACAGCAATTAGAGAATTACAAGAAGATGTTTTGAGTAACCCTAATAGTTCAAAATATAAATGAGTTTATGATTGAAATATTTTACCATTTCAATCATATGGAATAATTGAAAAAGCAGATTATACTGTTGTTAAAAGAACAATTCAAGAAAATGGTGATTTAACAATTAGTTTTAATAATAATCAAGTGGCAAAAACAAACTATGTAATAATTGATCAACCATCATTACATTCAATTACTAATTTAGTTAATCCAGGTGATCATGATGCCTATTTAATTAGTGATAAACAAAAACGAAATATTTTATTTACAAAATATTGAAGTGCTAATTTATATGGAGCACAAAAACCATTAAATTACATTGATATTGATGTTCGAAATATTCCACATGATGTAACTTCATTTAAAGCAATACTACAAAAACAAATTGTTAATCGTACATGGGAATTTATACAAAATATTAGTCAAATGGTAGGAAACAATTTAAACATTAGTGATAATGTATCACAAATAGATTATGCTAATAGAATTGCAGACGATATTATCACATTTACACCTTTAAATAATTATCATAATAGTGCTGCTACTTTTAATGATTGATTTTATGCATTGCAAATTAGCAGTGAAGAAAGATATAGTAATTTAACTGTTCTTGATATTAAATTAGAATTAAAAGCAAAAGAAAATGTTCCAGACCATCTTCGAGCAATTACTTTCCGTTTTAATATTAATTATATTTAAAATTTATGTATAAAAGATGAAAATGTGTATAATGATAATAAGTATTAATGTTTGGGTAGTAAGAAAAAAGTTGATTTTTTATAAAAATTATAAATAAAGTAATTAAATACGAA
>NZ_MQTY02000132.1:0-2406 GCF_016082285.1 Spiroplasma sp. Moj | reverse complement strand
TTTAAGAACTTAAGATGCTGTCCTTTCTCTGAATTAATTAATAATTATGGGTTTACAAATAAAAAAACANCCCTTTAATAAGAGTTGTTTTAGCGCGTTTCGTTTTACAGTTTACAAAACATAAAATTAAAGAAAAAAACATTTCAAGAATGAAATGTTTTTTATGCTTTACCTTTGCATCCAAACCATGATGTTAATTCATCAAATGTTGCTTTAATTGCTTCATATCCAGGTTTTAATAATTTTCGTGGGTCAAACCCTTTCCCATTTTCTGATTTGTCTTTTCCCTCTTCAATATATTTTCTTGTTGCAGCAGCAAATGCAATTTGTAATTCAGTATTAACATTTATTTTACTAATTCCTAATGAAATTGCTTTTTTAACTTGTTCTTGCGGAATTCCACTACCACCATGTAAAACCATTCCAATTTTTACAGCAGCTTGAATATCTTCTAAAGGTTGAAAATTTAAACCTGGTCATCCAGTTGGATAAGGACCATGAATATTTCCAATTCCTGCAGCAAGAAAATCAATTCCTGTTGCTACCATTTCCGCAGCTTCTTTTGGATCACCAATTTCACCAGCACCAACTACACCATCTTCTTCTCCACCAATTGTACCAATTTCAGCTTCAACTGATACACCATTTGTTTTTGCATATGCTACTACTTCTTTTGTATTTTTTAGATTTTCAACAAATGGGTGGTGGCTACCATCATACATCACTGAGGAAAAACCAGCATCAATTGCCATTTTACAACTTTCTACTGATTGACCATGATCTAAATGTAATGCTACTGGAACAGTAATGTCTAATGAGTCTAATAACGCATTAACCATCGCAACAACTAAATTATAACCTCCCATATATTTAATCGCTCCCTCTGAAGCTCCTAAAATAATTGGTGTTTTTTTTACTTGCGCAGCTTCTAATAAAGCTTTTGTTCACTCTAGGTTGTTAATATTAAAATGACCAACAGCATATTTATTTTGATGTGCTTTTTTAATTATTTCACTAGCATTAACTAATCTAGCATGATATTTTTGTCTCATAATTCTTTTCCCTTCTAATATAAAATATTACGATAATATTATAAACTTTTTATTTTAAAAAATAATATAAAACAAAAGAATTTATTAATATTTACCTAATTTACCAAAATTTACCAAAAAAAGAAAAAAAATATAATTTTTAGAATTCTTATCCTCTTTTTTAAAAACCCGTGTTATAAATAAAGTACTATATGGCAACATTATAGTAAACAAACAGAGCTTATCATTACCTGATGGATGGGACTCCTAAAAGGTAATACCCAAAGATAGGTATCCGTTAGTAAATAGTTTTTTCATAGTTTTTTCTAAAGAGCATTTCTAAACAAGGAATGCCTTTTTATTTTAATTTTTGACAATAATTACAAAAATAAGTTCCTCGTCCATTGACAAAAATTTTATCAATTAATTTATGGCAATTAACACATTCCATTTTATTACGCCCATGTACTTTTAATTGTTGTAAAAATTTACCATCCATTCCTGGTTCAGGATGATAAGTTGCAATCGTTGTTCCTCCTTCATCAATGGCTTTTTGTAAAACTAATTTTGTATTGTCAATAATATTTTGATAATCTTGATCAACTAAATTTTTTGTTCTTTCACCAGGATGAATTTTAGAAGCAAATAAAATTTCATTGGCATAAATATTCCCAATTCCAACAATAACATTTTGTTCCAATAATGTTGTTTTAATCGGCTGTGATTTATTTTGCCAAGCATTTTTTAAATATGAAACTGTAATTTTTTCATCAAATGGTTCATATCCTAACTTATTCAATGGTGCTTGTTGTAAATAATCATTTTTATTATATAAATGCATTGTCCCAAATTTTCTTGTATCAAGATAACGTAATTGAAATTGATGATCAAGTTCAAATAAAACCATAATATGTTGTCATTCACCATGTTCATCTTTTAGTGTAAAATAATATTTGCCTTCCATACGTAAATGACTAATTAAAACATAATCATCCAATATAAATAGTAAATGTTTCCCCATTCGATCAATTCGATTAATTTTTTGTTTAACAATTTTTTTTATAAATTTCTTTGAATCAAGAGGATATTTTATTATTTTATTTCAAAAAATTTGACAATCAGTAATTGTTTTTCCAACAACATGTTTTGTTAAAATACGACGGACCGTTTCAACTTCTGGTAATTCTGGCATATTGTTCCTTCTTTCTTAATTAATAATTTAATTTTATTTTTATATCTAATAAAAATCAAGATGCTAATAAGTAATTAAAATTATAAAAAGTGATATGATTTAATAGACTTCTTGCATAACCTAGTTATTTTAAAATTCCTATAAAATATATTTAAAATAGAAATTATAGGAATCTAAAATTAT
>NZ_MQTY02000131.1:0-2542 GCF_016082285.1 Spiroplasma sp. Moj | reverse complement strand
GTATCTTTTTAAAAATATTTACAATTATTTTAATAGGTTATGCAAGAAATCTATTGAAACAGAGAAAAGACAACACCTTACCTTTCTCTGAATTAATTAATAATTATGGGTTTACAAATAAAAAAANAACCCTTTAATAAGAGTTGTTTTAGCGCGTTTCGTTTTACAGTTTACATAATTTANTTTNAAATTAATTTTAAAATNNTATANTTATTAAGTTTATCATAATTTATTAGTACAAACATTAATAAGCAAATAAAAACTCAACAGATGTTGAGTTTTTATTATTTTTGTTAATTAAAATGTTTTAACAACTTTTTGAATTTCTTCATCATATTGGTCAATTAACTCATCTGGACTTAGGGCATTGGTTGGAGCAACTTTCGTTCCTGCAACAAGAATTGGTTTATTAACAGTAGCACCAACAAATTCTCATGTTCCTTTTAAATATTCGGTGTGATTTCCCCATGGATATCAACCAAAAGGAGCTCCTTGGGTTGTTAAAATTTGTACTTTTAAATGTGGTAATAACCCGATTGCATCACCTTTTTTTGCATATTTATATGAAAATGTTTTATCTGCAACTAACACATGATCTAAGTAATTTTTCATTAAGCCAGAAACATTAAAGTTGTTCATTGGACATACAACAATAACTTTTTGCACTTCTTTTAATTGATTAATATAAACATCAGCATCCTCTGCATTAAAATAAGTGCCAAAATTATCACGCGTAAGTGTTTTAAGGGCCATTGGGGTTTCGTTTAAATCTAAACGAATAATTTCATCGTTTGCATTTGCTGCTTGATAATATTTAAGAAAACGAGTTGCTAAAGCTTTTGAATATGATTTTTCATTAGGACTAACCGTTCCATAAGTTACTAATACTTTATTTGCCATGATTATCGTTCCTTTCTCGTTTTATTTTATCATATTTTATTCTCTAAACTAATTAATAATATTGCTAGAAACTGTTGAAAATGATAATTTTTGATAATTTAAAAAATTTAACAAAATTTTTAAAATAGCAAATCATTTTTAGCATTTTAATAATATAATAATGTTATGAAAAGGAGAAAAAAATATTATGTATGATAAAAAAAGCAAGGTTATTGTTAAAATAACAAATATCACGCCGTTCGGTGCTTTTTGTGAATTAAAAGACGCAGCTGGTTTAATTCATATTAGTGAATTTTCTGATTTCTTTGTTCGAGATATTCAAGAATTTGTTAATGTTGGTGACAATGTTGAAGTAGAAGTTCTTGATTTTGACCCCGTTAAAAAACATGTCAAATTAAGTTACAAAAATTGCCGTCCAGAATTATTGAAAAAGGACAATATTCCAACGGAAGAAACACTGCCAAATTCAGAATCATTACCTAATAAGCATGATTTATTATCAAAATAAATAAACTAGTAAAAAGTATAAAAAAGGTAAAAAGTAGTTTCAAACTACTTTTTATTTTGCTAAATTTAATTGTTTTTGTAACTGGTTTGTTTGTTTACTACTAATTTTATTTTGTGCAAAATAGAATCAAAAGTAACAGCCACTAATAATTAGGGCAAAGGTTGTGTAAACAACAATTGTTTGGACAGCCATCGTAACTTTACCATTTGTATAACTAGCTTTTGGATTTGTAAATTCCATAAAATCATATGGGAAATAACCCGAGAATGACATATCTGGTCATGGTTTTCAATTATGAGTTACTTTTAAAATATAACCAAAAATAGTAAACACCAAGAAATAACCTAAAATTGTTACTAAACTATAACCTCATCAACGTAACATAGTTATTTTGTTATAACTTAAATCATGATGTTGATAAAAAACAAAATAATAAATCACACCTAATAGCGGAATTAAAGAATGTTGCAAAAACATACTCATTCATTGAATTGGTAATCAACTTTTAAAATCATCAGTAATTGGTAAAGAAAGATTATAAAAGAATAACGTAAAGCAAATAACTACCATTGTTAATAATCCTACTTTACTATTATCATATCGCCCTTTTCCTTCTTTTAACGTATTAAACGCAGAATTAAGGAAGAAAGCAGAAAAAAGCAATGTTGAATATGAAGTATATAAGGTTAGGTTTCGAAAAATAACCATAAAACTAATATTAATATCTGATCAACTTTGTAACTCTGCTAATTTTGTTTCATACTTTGGTACTCAACTTTTGGGAAATATTCCATGATGTTTAGACCATAATGTCAATGATAAACTAACACTAGTAAAAACAATAATTGAAATAATTGGTAAAAGACCAATTATTATTTTAAATCAAAACCGTCAACTTTTAGTTAAAGTTTTAATATTATTTTTTAATATTCAAATTTTATTATTATTTAGTTTTAATATTGTTTCGTTGTTTGTTATATTTTCCATTTTTGGGCTCTTCTAATTAATATATTTTTTATTATACTAGTTTTCAACGAGAAAAGCAAGATTTTAATTGGCAATATTTGTGTGAAAACCATATACATTTTAGACCACTGATTTAGTCTTTAAATTAGAATGGAGATTAAAATGAAA
>NZ_MQTY02000130.1:0-2568 GCF_016082285.1 Spiroplasma sp. Moj | reverse complement strand
CATATATATTTTCGATAAAATACATATACATATATATTAGAATTCGCTTTATTTCTTATATTGTGAAGCTGAAGATTTTAATATTTTTGAAAATATTTTGATCGATTTCTAGACTAGAGACTTGATTAACTGCCAACAACAGTTAGTTTTATATAGATTGATANGTTATATTTATAAAATATTNNTNAATTTTTTTTAAAAAAAATAGTTGCATTTATTTTAAATGATGTTATCATTTTATTAATAAGAGCTTTGGAAAAAGCGTGTTTGCAATTACAATTTGCATATATTAAAAAATAAAAGAATATTTTTACATATTCATTTATTTTTTATTTAAAATTACTGGAATAATCAATGGATTACGACGTTTATAACGGTAAATGAAAGGAGATAATGATTGCTTAATAGCATTTTTAAGAGCGCCAAAAGTTGGTTTTTGGGTTTTTAAAACTTCATTAACTGCTTCGGTTGCTAAACGAATTGATTCATTAATAATATTTCCAGATTCTTTAACATAGAAACTTCCTCTTGAAATAATGCGTGGTGGTGTTAGTAATTGATTATTTTGCGAATCAATTGAAATAACAACAGCAATTAACCCATCTTTTGATAAAATTTCACGGTCACGAACAACAGCGGTTGTTTGCCCTGATAAATCTTTTCCATCAACATAAACAGCTTCAGCTTCAATTCTTTTACCAATTGCTGCTGTTCCATTTAATAGTTCAATTTGATCACCATTAGCACAAATAAAGACATTATCTTTTGGGACATTGACACTAATTGCTGTTTCACCATGTTGGCGAAGCATACGATAATCACCATGCATTGGCATAAAGTATTTTGGCTTCAATAGGGTAAATAATAATTTTTGTTCTTCTTGTGAAGCATGACCAGACGTATGGATTTGATTTAAAGGACTATTTTCTTGCACAATAGCACCAGCACGAACTAGTTTATTAATAACTCGTTCAACATCAGCTTGATTGCCGGGAATTGGTGATGATGAAAAAATAACAGTATCACCAGGAATAATAGAAATATGTTGATGTTGATTATTTGCAATTCGGGATAATGCTGCCATTGGTTCACCTTGGCTTCCAGTACAAATAATTAATATTTCATTATCTTTATAGTTTTTAGCATCATTAGCTTTAATAAATGCCTTATCAGAAATTTTTAAATGTCCCATTTGACGAATAATTTTAATAATGCGATCTAAACTTCGACCAAACACTAAAATTTTTCGTCCATATTTATTTGTAATTTCAACAATATGTTGAATTCGATGAACATTTGAAGCAAAAGTTGAAATTAAAATTCGTCCCTTAGCTTTAACAAATAATTCACCAATATTTTTAATAATTTTTGTTTCAGTTTGAGTGTAACCCTCAACTTCAGCATTGGTACTATCAGCCATTAATAACATAACACCTTCTTGCCCCATATTTGCCATTCGTTCAATATCAGCACGATGTCCTAATGGTGTTCAGTCAAATTTATAATCACCAGTTGAAACAACTTTTCCATTTGGAGTAACTACTGAAATTCCAAAGGCATCAGGAATACTATGGTTAACAGCAAAAAAGTTAATTTTAAAGTTTTTTGTTTTAATAACACTCATATTATCAACTTCTTTAACAATTGTTGTTTGTTCCAATTTTGCTTCTTTTAGACGATCACGAATTAAAGCAGTTGCTAATCGTGGTGCATAAATAATTGAAATATTAACTTCCCGTAATAAATAGGGAATTCCACCAATATGATCTTCATGGCCGTGTGTAATAAATAATGCTTTTATTTTTCGTTGGTTTTCTTTTAAATAATTATAATTTGGAATAACAGCATCAACTCCAAGCATTGTTGAACTTGGAAATTTAACTCCTGCATCAAGCATAATTAACTCTTCATCATGCTCGATACAATATGTATTTTTTCCAACTTCTTCTAATCCACCTAAAGCAAACACTTTTGTTGGAATTTTATTTTTAACAACATTTTGGATTGGTTGTTTTGTTACTATACTATTTGGTTTTGTAACTATTGCTTTGTTTTTACTTGTTTCTTTCTTTTCTTCATTCATTGAAATTATCACCTCATAATTCTAAAATTAACGCATAGTTTTTTCTTTATTAAATTGAATATTATTAAAAAGAAAAAAATTAATTTACTAGTATCCAAGAAATTATAACATAAAGATTAGTAAGATTACCAAAAAAAACTTTTATTTTAAAAAAAGTTAAATATTATTTTTATACAATAATTCAATCACTTTTTTTCATTCAAGGTTCGGTTTTATTAATTAAATCATAATAAAGGTTTCCTTCTAAATGCCCTTGTTCATGTTGAAAAACAATTGCTTCAAGGCCACGGGCAGTAATTGTTACTTGTTGTTGTTTTAAATAATCATAACTTTCAACAATAATCTCAAAACTACAGGGAACAAAACCTTCTTGGTTATTCCTAACACTAAAACAACCTTCACCTTTTTCAAGTAGTATACATTATTTTGAGGTTTTTAATAAAATTAAGTAATTAGAAACAAATTAAGTTTCGCTTATGACTAAA
>NZ_MQTY02000013.1:0-14337 GCF_016082285.1 Spiroplasma sp. Moj | reverse complement strand
CATAATTTTAGATTCCTATAATTTCTATTTTAAATATATTTTATAGGAATTTTAAAATAACTAGGTTATGCAAAAAGTCTAATGAATAAAAAATCATAGAAACAAACAACAAAACTAGGTAACAAATATGTTCCAACTATTAATCACCAAGGGGGAACTGAAATATAAGTAGTAAATTCTAAAAAACCTTGATAAGTAATATTTAAGATAAAAGAGAAGATTCAACTTGTTATTAATGATAATGAAGAAATAATAAACATTAATAATAAAAAACAAGAAAGAAGTAAAAACGCAATTGTTCCCGTTCCGTATCCTTGTACTTTTAAATTACCAATAATTCCCCGGTTTAATAATAATAGTTTATTAACAATCATACTAATCATAATGAAAGATGAAATTATTAATAATAATGAAATTGCAATTAAAATTGACCAAATAATATCTTCTTTATTTTTAATAAGTTCTTTCATATGATGTAATGGTGTATAAGCAACTGCAGAACGTGAAAAAGTAGCATTATCATAAACATTTGCAATATCACTTCAACTATTTTGAGCATGCAAAAAACCAGGATTTAGTTCTGTTGATGCAAAAGCAGCGTGAATACTAATTATGCTGTTAATAAGCTGTGGTGCATCATTAGTGATTTTTGTTAATAAATTTGTATATTCAGGACCACGAAGTCATAAATATGAATTATAAATAAAAGATGACTCATTTGCTGCACTATTAACATAAGCATTTGTGGCAAAACCAATCACACGATATTGGTAACCATAAATATTAAAAAGATCATTAATCTTGATTTTATTATGTAAAGCATAAGAATTATTAATAATAATTGGAGGATAATCATCGCTTACTTGATAATTTCCTTTTACCATAATTGGTGTTGTCCAATAATATGGTTGCATACTTTGAATATAAAAGTTTTCTGATTTAAAAATATCGTAAAGTCGCATTGTTTCACTCATTAGAGCACGATCAGCAACTGAACCAATAATAACAGAATTTAAAAGACGAGTTTGTAAGTCATAAATTCGTTTCTGATTTGTACTAAAATTCTTATAAGCATTAGTAAAAATAATGTATCTGTGACTAATCTAGGATTATCTGGTGAACTTACGAATGGAATTAAGTTTGCTGGATTTTGTAAATAACTAACCAATTCATGATAATCATCATTACTAAAAAAATAAACACTATCAGGAACAATATTAGTATTAAAGTTTAATATTACTTCACCGTTTTCCTTTAACTGTTCCATAAAATATGAATTTGAACTATTTGAAGCAAGCCATTTTCCTGACTGGTTACTTTCTGAATCCAATACAATTTGATAAGTATCTTTGCCATTTGGTTTTAACTGAAAATAAGGACTTTCTACTTTATTATTGTCTAAATCTCCATCCTCATTAATATAATTAATATTGTTTAAACCATATGATAAATTTTGATGGTTTGAAACAATTTTTAAATTATAATTAAATTGAAATGAAATATTAGTATCATACAAGTCATTACCAATTAATGCTAATTGAACCGTACTTAAACTGCTTGACATAATCATTCCCCCAAACAAGGTAATAATAATTCCTAACATTAAAAATAGGCCTAAAACTTGTAAACTATTTCTAGTAAAACTTAATCAAAAATTCTTAAACAAATGTCTTATCATCATTACTTTTCATCTCCATATACTTAAATTAGTTTAGTCATATTACATTGTTATTTATTTTCGAAATGATATTTTGATTTTGTTGCTAATTTTTGTAGCGCATCACGAGCAGCTAATTGCTCAGCTTCTTTATGAGTATAACCGCATCCTTCGCCATAACGAATTCCCCCAATTTCTGCAACCACAGTATATAAAACTCGATTTCCTTCTAATGGTGGTGATTCTTTAATTAATTTATATTCTAATGTTCGTGCATCACCAGCTTGTAAAAATTCTTGTAATTCCGTTTTGTAATCTCGAATTTGATCAAAAAAACCAGGATTAGAAACCATTTGAATAAGGGTGTCATTAATAAAATTACGAACAACTTCTTCACCCAAATCAAGATATAATGCAGCAATCATTGACTCATAAATATCAGCTAAAATACGATTTTTTTCATATCCTTTTGTTTTAATTTCTCCTTTTCCTAATAATAAGAAAGGTGATCAATTCATTCGACGAACTAATTCTGCTAATGTTCCTTCCCGAACAATTTTACTACGTAAATTAGTAATTTCACCTTCATTTTTATCAGGAAAACTTAAAAATAAGTATAAGGAAATTTCTTTTGCTAAAATTGCATCACCCAAAAATTCCATTCGTTGATAAGTATAACTTAAATTATTTTCATTTGCATAAGAATTATGAGTTAAGGCTTCTAAATAATATTGTGGTTTTTTAATAAAAACATGATACTGTTTAAAAAAAGCTTTTAACTCGAAAAAAAGTTGTTCTGGCTGTTTGTTTATAAACTGCATCGTATAATTAATCCCCCTTTAACAATTTAACTGTCATTTTTTGCACAAAATTATTGACAACTGCGGTACGAGTTAATTCTAAAGTACTAATTCATGATTTTTCATCACTACTACCATGTGTTTTAACAGCAATTGCTCTTAATCCTAAGACTAATGCTGCTGCATTATTTCGATAATCAAAGGTTTCACGAACTCCCTGAAAAGCTTTTCGTAACGAAAAAGCTTTTAATTTTCGATAAAAATTCTTTGTTAATTCGTGTTTAATAACACCCATTAAATTTTTTGCCATTCCTTCCAATGTTTTTAGAGCAATATTACCAGTAAAACCATCTGTTACAATAATATCAACAACATCACTAGTAATATCACGTGGCTCAATATTTCCTTTAAAAAAAATATTTTTATTATTTGCTAATAATTTATAAGCTTCTTTATGATAATCTTTTCCTTTTGATGCTTCTTCACCAATATTTAAAATTGCCACACTTGGTTTTGGATTGTGCATAATTTCTTGCGCATAAACACTAGCCATAATTGCAAAATTAACAAGATCTTGGGCATCATTTTCTAAATTAGCACCAACATCTAGCATTAAAACAGACTTTCCCTTGTTAAGTGTTGGAATAAAAGGCATAAAAGCTGGCCGTGAAACTCCGGAAATTTCTCCCACAATAAAATGACACGCTGCTAAAAAAGCTGCAGTTGAACCACCAGATACCAAAGCATCTACTTTTTGATCACGCAATAATTCAGTTCCACGAACCATTGAACTATTTGGTTTACGACGAACTTCCATCATACCTTCTGTCATTGCAATTACTTCTGTTGTAGCAAAAATTTCATATTTTGTATTATCTAACTTTGCTGCTGCAGTGGCAGCCTTCAGTTCCTTCTCAGCTCCAATTAAAATAAAAGTAACATCGTCATATTTCTTCATAAAAACTTTCAAAGCGTCGATAATTGGTTTAATGCCTAAATCAGTTCCCATCATATCAATTGCAATTTTACTCATAATTAAATCTCCTAACTCCTTATTTAATTATAACAAATATTTTAGTTATTTATTTAAGAACCAACATTAAAAAATTAAGTTACTTTTTAGGTAATATTTCAATTAATTGTAACTTAATTTTCCCTTTCCCATCAATTTCTATTACTTTAACTTTAACAATATCGTTTAATTGAACAATATCTTCTGCTTTTTCAACATGTTGTTTAGCTAATTTAGAAATATGAATTAAACCATCAAGATTTTCTTTTAAATTAACAAAAACACCAAATTTTTCAATTTTAATAACTGGTCCAATTATTTCTTCACCAACAATAACTGGCATTGCAATTGCTTTGATTAACTGATATGCTTTTTCAATCGCTGTGTTTTCTCTATGGTAAATTGTCACTTGGCCATCATCCTCAATATCGATTTTAACATCATCTGATTTTTCAATAATAGCTGTAATCATTTTACCACCCGGACCAATAACTTCCCGAATCTTATCAACAGGAATCATAAATGTTTTCATTTTTGGTGCTGTTGGTGCTAAATGTGCTCGTGGTTCAGAAATAGTTGCTAAAACATTATCTAAAATTGTTAACCGTGCTTCTTTTGCCGCTTCTAAAGCTTCTTGGAGAATTGCCTTATTAATTCCTGCAATTTTAATGTCCATTTGTAAGGCACAAATTCCCTTTGCAGTTCCGGCTACTTTAAAGTCCATATCGCCAAGATGATCTTCCATCCCTTGAATATCAGTTAAAATAGTATAGTTATTTTTTTCTTTAATTAAACCCATTGCAATCCCAACTACTGGCGCTATAATTGGCACTCCAGCCGCCATTAGAGCTAATGTGGCAGCACAAATTGATGCTTGGGAAGTACTACCATTTGATTCTAAAACTTCGGAAACAATACGAATTGTATATGGAAACACTTTTTCGCTAGGAATAATTTGTAATAATGCTTTTTCTCCTAATGCGCCATGACCAATTTCTCGTCGTGAAGGAGGACCCATCCGCCCAGTTTCACCAACTGAAAATGGTGGAAAGTTATAATGATGCATAAAACGTTTACCTTCTTCATCGGTAATTCCATCAATAATTTGATTTTCACCTAATGCACCTAATGTTAAAACTGATAAAACTTGTGTTTCACCCCTAGTGAACAAAGCACTACCATGAACAACTGGTAATATATCAATTTCACTACTTAATGGGCGAATTTGATCTAATTTTCGGCCATCTAAGCGTGTTTTATCAATTAAAATTTGGCAACGCACTTCTTGACGAATAATATTATGTAAAGCTGTTTTTAATTCTAGAGTCAATTTTTTCTGTTCTTTTTCTGAAAGTGGAACTGGAATAGAATAATTATTAATTGCTTGTTCAACTAAATGTTCAATTGTTTCATAACGTTTTGTTTTTTCTTTAATTCGAGCAGCTGTAATTAACTCTTTTGCATAATTGTTATTAACATAAGTAATAATTTCAGAACGAATTTGAAACAATTCAACTTCCATTTTTGGTACCTCAACTTTTGCAATAATTTCATGCTGAAAAGTAATTAATTGTCGAATAACATCATGTCCCGCTAAAATTGCTTGCAACATTAAACTTTCAGAAACTTCTTTTGCCCCCGCTTCAACCATATTAATTGCCTCCGCTGTTCCAGCAACAATTAATTCCATTTTGCCATTATTAATTTGTTTTAATGTTGGATTAATAATAATATTATTATTTTGATCAACAGTTACTAATGTTCCCGCTACTGGGCCAGCAAATGGAATTTTAGAAATACTAAGTGCTAATGATGCCGCAAATAAACTAACCACCCGCACATCATGATCATTATCAACAGCAAGAACATTAATAACAATTTGAACTTCATTACGAAAATTTTCTGAAAATAATGGCCGTAAAGCACGGTCAATTACTCGTGCTGATAAAGTACCATATTCAGATGGCTTCCCTTCTCGTTTTAAAAATCCACTCGGAATTTTTCCGACTGAATATAATTTTTCTTGAAAAACAACTGTTAAAGGAAAAAAATCACCTTCACTAGGTTTGTTATTAACTGTTGCGGTTACTAAAACAATAGTATCACCATAACGTACTAAAATTGAACCACTTGCTTGTTTTGCTAATTGGCCATGCTCAACAATTAGTTCCTGATTATTTATTATTTTTTTAAATACTTGTTTTGCCATCAAAACTCTTAATTCCTCTCTATGATACTTAATCTTCTTAATTTTATCACACATTATTTTATATTTACGATATGATATAAATATACAAAAAAAATAAAGAGTACACAATGAACCAAAAAACAGTCTATATGGATAATGAAATCTTTGAAACACAAAAAGAACAAGCTTTATTATTAGATGTCCGCACTGAGATTGAATTTAAAGCGTTACGACAAATTCCAAATTCAATCAATGTTTATATTTTTGATTTGCTCCAAGATCCATCGCGTTACTTATCAAACAAAAACCAATTAATTATTACATTATGTAATGGTGGTAATCGCAGTAGTGAAGCAGCATTAGAATTACGACAATTAGGATATCATAATGCTTATGTTTTAAGAACTGGGATTTATGGTTATTACCGTTGAAAAGAACAAGAAACAAAAAAATAAAAAGTTTTAAGCATGATATTAATATCATGCTTAAAACTTTTTTTAATAATTATAAATCCTCATAGAAATCATCAGTAATTTTAAACGAACTATTATTTCTTAACTTTTGTAAAATTGTTTTTTCTTCTGGAGATAATTTTGTTGGAATTGTTACAATCACATTAACAATTAAATCTCCTCGTTTTGTCGATGTTGGTGATTTGAAAAACCCATGATTTGGAATATTAAAAATACTATTTGTTTTTGTATTTGGTGGTAATTTCAAATGAACATCCCCATCAAAAGTTGGAACTTTAATTTCAGCTTCTAGTAAAGCATCTAAATAAGATACTGGTAAATTTAAATGAAGGTTATCATTAACCCGCTTAAAATATTTATTTGGTTTTACTGAAATTTCTAAATAAATATCTCCCCGTGGGCCATTATTTAGACCGTAGTTTCCTTTTTCACGAATTCGTAACTGTTGATTTTCATAAATTGATTTCGGTAACTCAATTTCTACTGTTTCTTTCCCACGATAATTCCCTTGACCTTTACATTTTGAACATTTATTAGTAATTATTTTTCCGCGCCCTTTACAATCAGGACAAGGTTGCTGTGATTGAATCACACCAAAAATACTACGCTGTTCAAGGTTAACATAACCATAACCATCACAAGTTGTACAAGTATGAATGTCTTTTTTAGGGTCTTTTGCTCCAGTTCCATCACACATTTCACATTTTTTATCAATATTTAAATCTAGGTTTATTTTCTTCCCAAACATTTGTTCTTTTAACGTTAATGTAACACGTGCAGCAATATTTTCCCCTCTAATTGGTTGATTACTAAAACCACGGCGTTTTTTACCACCACCAAAAAAGTTTTCAAAAATATCACCAAAACCACCAGAGAAAATATCTTCAAAATCTCCCATACTACTAAAACCATGACTAAAGCCACCAAAACCATTGGGGTCAGTTCCAGCATGAACAAACTGATCATAATTGCGACGTTTATTTGGATCAGATAAAACTTCATAAGCTTCATTAATTTCCTTAAACTTTGCTTCGGCATCTTTCTCTTTTGAAACATCAGGATGATATTTTTTTGCTAATTGTCGAAAAGCACGTTTAATTTCATCATCAATGGCATTACGATTAACGCCCAATACTTCATAATAGTCTCGTTTTCCCATTACCATCTTCCTACTTTCTCTTTTAAAGAAAAGATAACTAAAAAAATTTTAGTCATCATTATTGTCTTATTTATCTTTTTTGTCATCATCATTCGTAACTTCTGGTTCAGATTGATCACCTTGTTGGTCATTCATAAATTTTGAAGCTTCAGCCATTGCTTGTTCTAATGCTGCCATTTTTGCTTCTAAACCAGCATAATCTTCTTTTTCTAACAATTCTTTAATTTCTTTGGCCATTTCTTCAGAAGCTTTTAACTGCTCAGGATCCATTTTATCCTTATTTCCTTCTAAAGCTTGTGTAATTGTTGAAAGATATGACTCTGCCTTATTACGCAATTCAATGTTTTTTAATTTTTGCTCATCTTTATCTTTATTTTGTTCTGCTTCATTAATCATTCGTTGAATTTCTTCTTCTGTTAAACCACCACCATTAGTAATGGTAACTGATTGTTCTTTACTTGTTTTTAAATCTTTTGCAGTAACTGATACAATTCCGTTTGCATCAATTGAAAACTTAACTTCAATTTGGGGAATTCCTTTTGGTGCTGGTTCAATCCCAGACAATTGGAATCGTCCTAATGATTTATTATCTGCTGCCATTTTACGTTCCCCTTGTAAAACATGAATATCAACAGCTGGTTGATTATCAGCAGCGGTTGAAAACACTTGTGATTTTGATGTTGGAATTGTGGTATTACGAGGAATTAAAACAGTTGAGACTCCTCCTAATGTTTCAATACCTAATGATAATGGTGTAACATCTAATAATAAGACATCTTTTACATCACCAGCTAAAACTCCCCCTTGAATTGCTGCACCAATTGCAACAACTTCATCAGGATTAATTGTGCGGTTTGGTTCTTTTCCTAATTCATGTTTAATAACTTCTTGTACAGCTGGAATTCTCGTACTTCCTCCCACTAGTAAAACTTGGTCTAAATCACTAGGTTTTAATTTTGCATCAGCTAATGCTTTACGAACTGGTTCAATTGTTCGTTGAACAAGGCTTTTTGTCATTTCATCAAATTTTGCTCTTGTTAATGTTAGGTTTAAATGTAATGGATTTCCATCACGAGCAGTAATAAATGGTGCTGTAATTTCAGTTTGTAATTGTGAAGAAAGATTTTTTTTCGCTTTTTCTGCTTCTTCTTTCAATCGTTGCATTGCCATTTTATCTGTTTTTAAATCAATACCATTATCTTTTTTAAATTCATCAACCATTCATTGAATAATAACTTCATCAAAATCATCTCCTCCTAAATGATTATCCCCAGCGGTTGCTAAAACCTCAAATGTTCCATCTGCTAAATCTAAGATTGAAACATCAAAAGTTCCTCCCCCTAAGTCAAATACTAAAACTTTTTGCTCTTTATCAACTTTATCAATTCCATAAGCTAATGCTGCCGCAGTTGGTTCATTAATAATTCTTTCAACTTCTAATCCAGCAATTTTTCCAGCATCTTTTGTTGCTTGTCGTTGTGCGTCATTAAAATAAGCCGGAACAGTAATAACTGCTTTTGAAACTTTTTGTCCTAATTTTTTCTCAGCATAGTTTTTTAAATAACGTAAAATTTCAGCAGAAATTTGTTCAGGACTATAATCTTTATTATTAACATGAACTTTGTCTGATGTCCCCATTTTACGTTTAATCGAACTAATTGTATTTGGGTTTGTTACTGCTTGCCGTTTTGCCGCATCTCCCACAATAATTTCTTCATTTTTAAATGAAACAACTGATGGTGTTGTTCGTTGCCCTTCGGGATTTTCTAAAACTTTAAAATCTTTTCCTTCCATCACAGCAACACATGAATTTGTTGTTCCTAAATCAATACCAATAATTTTTGCCATATTATCATACCTTCCTCTCTTAAATTAGTTATTTTGCAACTTGCACTGATGCATGACGTAAGACACGATCATGAATCATATATCCTTTTTGTAAAATTTTAACAATACATCCTGATGAAACATCAGTTGTTTCAATAATTTCAATTGCCGAATGGAAATTAGAATTAAAGTGTTCTCCTACTTTTGTCTCCATTGCGGTAATACCTTCTTCTTCAAAAACCGTTTTAAACATACGATAAATCATTTCAAACCCTGTTAAAAAGTTTTTCACTTCTGATGTTACATTAGTAACTTGCAAAGCACGTTCAAAGTTATCTAATGTTGGCAATAATTTTTCTGCCATCCCTGCTGCACGATAACGTTTAATATCAGCAACTTCTTCATGAATTCTTTTCTTTAAATTTTCACCATCAGCTAAAACTAATAATTTTTCTTCTCGCAAGCGTAAATTGTCTTTTAACAATAAATCAATTTCATGTTCTAAATCTTCAATAATTGCCAAATTATTTGCTTCAGCTGTCGGTGCTGTTGATGTTTTCCCTGGTTCTGACGGTGAATCAGCAGGTTGATTATTTGCTAATTCTTTCCGTAATTGTTGAATTTTTTCTTTTAATTGGTTTGGCGAAGATTTATCATTTTTTTCATTACTCATTAATCTCACCCTCTCTATCTTCTTTTTGATATGCTTCTTTAATCCGATAAGCTAATCATTCAAGAACTTCATAAAGCTTATCATATTCTAACCGCTTTGGCCCTACTAAAGCAATTCCTCCTTCTTGCATATCATCAACCTTATAAGTTGTTGTCAACAAAGCCATATCATCATTGTTAAACCCTGTTTCATTCCCAATTTGAATTGAAACAAGATTTTCGCTTGGGTTATTCTGTTGTTTTTTAAAATAATCAAACGGTGAAATTGTTTCAATTAAGCGAATAACTTGTTTAATTCGTTCTGGGTTATTATATTCCGGATTTTGGAGCATATATTGAATCCCATGTGTTGAATAACTTGGTTTAACAATACTTGTTAAAGCGTTAACAAATTGTTTTAAAATATATTCATAATGTTTTACTTGTTGTTCTAAAATTGGACGAATTACCTCAAATTTTGTTGGAATATCAGTTATTTTAGTATTTTCTAACCGTGTATTAAATAATTCAACAGAAATTTTTAAATCATTCATTGAGCTATTTTTATCAATTGTAAACATTTTATTCTCAACATGCCCATTTGTTAAAACAAAGACAACAACTGCTTGTGTTTCAGAAATTGGCAATAATTCAATTTTTTTTAATAATTCTTCTTGAAAGTTTGGACCAACAACAACTGTTGTTAAATTTGTCATTTCACTTAAAATTTGGCCTGTTTGATCAAGAATATCATTAATTGACATATTTCGATTAACAAATAAGGCTTCAATCCGGTTTTTAATATCATCAATATTTTTCTCAACCATCAAGTTATCAACATAATAACGATAACCTTTTGTTGATGGAATTCTTCCCGATGAAGCATGTTCTTTTTCTAAAAAACCTTCTTTTTCTAAAATTGCACATTCATTACGAATTGTTGCAGAAGAAGAATCTATTAAGGACGAAGCCATAATAACTTTACTTCCAACAGGCTGTGCTGTTTTTGTGTATTCTTCTACAATTACTTTTAAAATGTTTTCTTGTCGTTGGGTTAACACCAGCAGCACCTCCATTCTACAATTCTTATAAATATTTGGCAATTAACACTAAATAGTGCTAACAATTAATATTATAAATTTATCATTTAAAGAATGCAAGTGCTAATTTAATTTTGTGCTATTCTTAATAACCATTTCGTTCTTAACTACATCAATTGTATAAGATTTACCCTCTTGAACTTCTTCTGAAATAATAGCATGCGCAATTAACGATTCAAGATTTCGTTGAATATATCGCTTAATTGGCCGTGCTCCAAATTCACGATCATATCCTTCGTTTAAAATTTTTTCTAATACTTTTTCAGAATAACTAATACGAATGTTTTTACTATTTTCAATTCGTTGTGTTAATTCAGCTAATTCTTTTTCAATAATTTCTTTAATAACATCTTCTGATAAACCATTAAAGGTCACAACATTATCAATTCGATTTAAAAACTCTGGTTTAAATTTTCTAGCTAATTCTTTTTGAATTAATAAACCAACACCATCATTATTTTCATTTAATAAATATTCTGACCCAATATTAGAAGTCATAATAATAATTGTATTTTTAAAATCAACAGTTTTACCTAATGAATCAGTTAAACGACCATCTTCTAAAATTTGCAACAAAATATTTAAAATATCAGGATGTGCTTTTTCAATTTCATCAAATAAAACAATTGAATATGGGCTTCGACGAACAGCCTCGGTTAATTGTCCACCCTGTTCATGACCAACATAACCTGGTGGCGCCCCAATTAATTTACTTACTGAATGTTTTTCCATATATTCAGACATATCTAATCGTACCATTTGTTTTTCTGAGTTAAAAAGAACATATGCTAAACTACGGGCAACTTCTGTTTTCCCAACTCCTGTTGGTCCTAAAAATAAGAAACTACCAATTGGTTTATTTGGGTCTTTAATTCCACTTCGACTACGAATAATTGCATCAGCAACTACTTGAATTGCTTCGTTTTGACCGCGAACACGACGCCGTAAAATCTTACTTAAATTTAATAATTTTGCCTTTTCTGTTTCTACTAAACGGTCAACTGGAATACCAGTTCACTTTCCAACAATTGCAGCAATATCACGCTCAGTTACATCTTCTTTCAAAAGATGTGAACCTGAAGCTTGTTTTTCTTGTTCATGTAATTGTTTTTCTAGTTTTGGTAATAAAGCATATTGAATTTCACCAGCACGATTAAAATCACCACTTAATTGCGCTTGCTCTAACTCTTTCTTCAATTGTTCAACTTGTGATTTTAAGTTTTTTAATTTAGTAATACTTTCTTTTTCCGAATTTCATTGAATATCTAATTTTTGTTGTTTTGCTTTTAATGGTTTCAATTCATTTTCAATATCAACTAACCGTTCATTAGATGCCTTATCAGTTTCTTTTTGCAAAGCTGCTTTTTCAATTTCTAACTGAACAATTCGCCGATTTAAATTATCTAATTTGGTTGGAACTGATGCAATTTCTGTTTTAATTGTTGCAGAAGCTTCATCAATTAAGTCAATTGCTTTATCTGGCAAAAACCGGTCAGTAATGTATCGAGACGATAAGTTAACTGATGCAACTAAAGAATTATCATGAATTTTAACCCCATGAAAGGTTTCAAATCGTTCTTTTAAACCTCGTAAAATTGAAATACTTTCATCAATGGTTGATTCACTGACAACTACTTTTTGAAAGCGTCGCTCTAACGCAGCATCTTTTTCAATATATAAACGATGTTCATCTAAAGTCGTTGCACCAATACAATGCAAATCGCCACGCGCTAACATTGGTTTTAATAAATTACTAGCATCCATACTACCTTGTGTCTTACCAGCTCCCACAATTAAATGCAACTCATCAATAAATAAAATAATATCGCCATTTGATTCTTTAACTTTATTTAAAACCGCTTTTAAACGTTCTTCAAATTCACCTTGAAATTTCGCACCAGCAATTAATGCTCCCATATCTAATTCATATATTGTTTTATTTTTTAAATTACTAGGAATGTCACCTTTAACAATTCGCTGTGCTAGTCCTTCAACAATCGCTGTTTTCCCAACACCAGGTTCACCAATTAAGACCGGATTATTTTTTTTTCTTCGTGATAAAATTCGAATTACTCTATTAATTTCATCTTCACGTCCAATAATTGGGTCTAATTTTCCAGCAAGAGCCTCTTTATTAAGATTTTTGGCAAATTTTTCAAGAACTTTTGGATCTTTACCTGGTTCATATTGTTGTGTTAAATCCATACTTTTGCCTCCTTTAATTTTTAGCACTCTATATGTTTGTTTGCTAATTTTACAATTATATATTATCATACTAATTAGCAAAGTCAATTAAATACTGCTAAATTTTTAAAAATAATATAAATATAAAAATATTAGATATAATAAGAGATACAGGGATTAGAAACATAATTATTTTTTTAGAAAGGAGTCCCATGAAATTACAACACCTAAATAAAAAACGTTTAATTCTAATTGATTTAGATGGTACAACATTGATGAATGATGGCAAAACAATCCATCCAAAAACACAAGATGTGATCAAAGAAGCTGTTAAAGCTGGGCATAAAGTATGTATTACAACTGGTCGCCCTCATCGAGCAAGTATTCGCTTTTATCGTGAATTAGGGTTAGACACCTTATTAACAAACTTTGATGGTGGTCATATTCATGACCCATTAAAACGAGAGTTTAAACGTTTAGTTTTTCCAATTTCTTATGATGTTATTATGAGTATTATCAACCATCCTGATGTAAAAAATATTGTTGCAAATGTCTTAATTGAACATTATGATAAAGCAATTTGTTGAAAAAAAGATGAGGCAATTAAAAATTACTTTCATCTTGATGATGTCGCTGATGATGAATATTTTATTGCCAATCCTTATACTGCTTGAAAAGGTCCAGCTAGTAATATGGCCTTATATTTAAACAATACTAATGAAAAAGATCAAATTTTACGAATTTTTGAAAATTTTAAAAACTCTGTCCAAGTTAACATCGGACATTATAATAATAGCGGTCAGGTGCAAATAATGATAATGATTAACATTACAAATAAACTTGTTTCAAAAGGATTTGCAGCTAATATTTTAGCACAATATTATAACGTTGATATTCGTGATGTTATTGCTTTTGGTGATGAAATGAATGACTTAGAACTATTGCAAAATGTTGGTTATGGAATCGCAATGAAAAATGGAAATGACAATTTAAAAACTAATGCTCGGGGAATTACACACTTAACTAATGATGAAGGCGGCGTTGGTGATTATTTACAAAAACTATTAAAAGGAGAAAATGTTTAAAAAAATTTCTTTTTTTATCTTTAAAACAATTAAAAAATATTTTCATTTTTTTAATGCTAAAATACAATTACTAAATCAGAAAAATGATTTAGGATGTTATATTAATTAAATTAAAATTGGAAGTATTAGACTTCTTGCATAACCTATTAAAATAATTGTAAATATTTTTAAAAAGATACTAATAGCAAATTATAATTTTAA
>NZ_MQTY02000129.1:0-2593 GCF_016082285.1 Spiroplasma sp. Moj | reverse complement strand
TGCCACCTTTTTTAAATTTTTCTATTTCAGCAACCTTTAAAATATCTAACATTTTATTAAAAGTGGCTTGTTTTATTCCTGTTAATCGGAATAATTCTTTATCATTAATAAAATCAAATTTATCAAATTTCATAATTTTAGATTCCTATAATTTCTATTTTAAATATATTTTATAGGAATTTTAAAATAACTAGGTTATGCAAGAAGTCTAATCTTNTNCTNNTAAAAAAGNATATAATTTAGTCTGCATTGTTTTCTTAAACTCAAATAATTTATTTGTAACTAAATTAATTTCATAACCATAATTATTATGTTCTAAATAAATTAAATTTGCATTAATTTCCTGAACTGTTCCATAAAATTGAAGCATACATTTCTCCTATATTCCTCCTATCTTAGATTAACTTGTAAATTACAAGAAATCCTTTTTAAAAATAAAAAAACTCATAGATAATAATGAGTTTAAAAATTAATTGTTATAATTTTCATTTTACTTTCAAAGAAAATGAAACTGTTCCTTTATAAAGATTTGATTTATCCGCTAAAATAACTAATTGCACATCAGATGTTGCACCAGGTGTTTTATTAACACTACCATCAATTCTTAGAAATAAATTTTCATCTTTTTGCGCCATTTGTAACAACGCTAATGATTCTGGTGATAACTTATTTGAAATTTCTGAATTTGCTATCATAGCTGATAAAATATCTTTAGGTATATCACTTGAAATATCAACAGGAGTATTTGCTAAATTTGTACCCAAATTAATAATATTAATTCGTTTTGACTTAGCTTGGATTACAATATTAGTAATACCATAAAAATTAGTTGCCTTATCTGCATTAATAATAATTGTAGCTGCATAGACTGTTTTATCTTCGTGAAAACGTTCACTACTAAAAGTTAAAGTAGTAGTTGGATCTTTAATTGCTTCTAACAGTTGTGGCTCTAATTTCCCATCATTTTTGGAACCAATTTCTAAGGTTAATAAAGCACCGTATAAATCCATCCAATTATTTGAATCTTCAATTTCAATAACTTGTTTACTTAAATCACCACCTAATAAAGTAATATTAGTTTGTTCACTGACACCTCCACCACTATTTTCATTATTTGCAGTGTTTGCAAAGTGTTGTCATAATTGTCATCCACCAATGCCAAAACCAACAAGTGATATTACTAAAATAACAATTAAACTTCAAATTTTTAATTGCATTTTTCGATTAATAGTATGTAAAATTTTACGCATTGATGTCATGAAATCGGGTTCCATTTTTTTGCCAAAGCAATAGTTTCACCTTCAATTGATGGTGATGATATCACTAATTCAAATGGCAAATCAATAGGTTTTTCTTTAATATTATTATCATCTTTATTTTTATCATTATTTGGCATTTCAATTTTACTTGCCGCTTCTAATTCTAATTTAGTTGTTGCTTCAGGAATTGGTTTTAATGTTTCAACTTTCTTTTCTTGAACTACAAGAACTTTTTCAATCGGTGGCTTAGGTTTAATTGGCAACGAACGACGATGAGTTAGAATTTTATCAATTGTTTCTTTTGATAATTGAATTGTTTGGTTAACAACAGGAACTTTTGGATTGCCTGAGACATCTAAAAAATTAGTTTTTCAAAAAAAGGTATACTTATATTATCCTTACAATTAATTAATGCAATTGGCATTATTCCTGCATCATCTTTAAGAGTAAATGTTGGATTAATTTTACAAACAAAAAGAAGTAAATTATTAACATCTTTTGTTCGGTCACTACGAATTGCTAAAATAATTTTTTTAAAGGTTTTTTTACAAGTATCACACATTTCATCATATATAGCGCGCATATCGTTTTGCAAGGTTTATACTTCCTTTAGTCCAATCATATTCTATTATGTTGTAAATTAATTACTATTATATCATATTTTCAAATATTCTTTATTTGTTATCTTAGAAAAAGCAAAGAATAGGATAACATCCTTTTTGTAAATTGCCATTATTTTAAAACATCTAAAAAGGTAATGATTAGACTATAAATAATTAGTTTAAATATTTATTTGAAATATATGTTTTTTTATAAAAGTTTAAAAAGTTTTCTGGCGCCAATTTATCAGCGTCATATGCCTCACCCGCTCACGCCAACACAGAATGTTCTTTTAAAAACGCATCTCTTGGAAAAGGTAACACTTTTAAAAGAACCGTTACCATGTCACTAAAAAACAAAATATTTTTATTCTTTAAAACTTTTTGAATAATGGGCAAAATAACCTGCTTCTCCGTTATGTTATTATGATATCTATTTCATACAATTTTATAATTTTCTTTTTGAAAGGTATTATGAACAAAATTAGTAAAATACTTTTCAATGTTATCTTGTATATTTTCTAAAGCAACCAAATCATTAGTTATAACTACTAGAGATTCAATATTAGCCCTCGCTTACAATCCTTTAAATTTTACATCATAAGCAATATTAACTCGCACTGTAATTCCCAATATTGCTTGCGAAATAGCTTCTAATAAGTCTACTATATTAGACTTCTTGCATAACCTAGTTATTTTAAAATTCCTATAAAATATATTTAAAATAGAAATTAT
>NZ_MQTY02000128.1:0-2651 GCF_016082285.1 Spiroplasma sp. Moj | reverse complement strand
GTTAGCTTTGCCACCTTTTTTAAATTTTTCTATTTCAGCAACCTTTAAAATATCTAACATTTTATTAAAAGTGGCTTGTTTTATTCCTGTTAATCGGAATAATTCTTTATCATTAATAAAATCAAATTTATCAAATTTCATAATTTTAGATTCCTATAATTTCTATTTTAAATATATTTTATAGGAATTTTAAAATAACTAGGTTATGCAAGAAGTCTAATATATTTGAAAAAGTTGTATTAAATATTTTGTTACTTCTAACTTATTTTTTAAAATATTAAATG
This sequence comes from Spiroplasma sp. Moj, assembly GCF_016082285.1. Lineage (NCBI taxonomy): Bacteria > Bacillati > Mycoplasmatota > Mollicutes > Entomoplasmatales > Spiroplasmataceae > Spiroplasma > Spiroplasma sp. Moj. Next base: position 2,367 of record NZ_MQTY02000128.1, on the reverse strand, counting down.
ATAATTTTAAATCTAAAAAAAATTAAATATAGTGAAATTTCGGTAATATCAAACTTATATTCTAAATCATTAATTTCCTTAGCAATATTGGCAATTTGCTCACCAATAGTATCATATTCATCAAGAACAGCATTCGTTTGTAAACTTGCTCGTTCTTGTAATTCAGTAAGATCTAAATTAATTGCTTGAATTGTTGACATTAGTTCATTCAAAGTTTGTTCAATTTTTTCTTCACGCAAAGACATTTGCTCTACTTTATTTTCCATTTTTTACTTTCACTTACTTATAATTATAATATATCATAAAACTAAAAAAGATTAGTTTTAATAATTAATTACTAATCCTTTAAAACGTGTCACTGAATTAATTGTTTCACGAATCCCTTGAACTCCTTGTCCAGAATCATGAATTCCTAAAAACGGGAATGAATCAGGTCCTCGTTGAGTACGACCATTAATATTAACCGTTCCTGTTTCTAATTCATTAGCAATATTAAATGCTGCATTAATATCTTTTGTAAAAATACATGCTTGCAATTTAAAATTTGATTTATTTGCTAAAGTAATCATTTCTTCAACATTCTTACAACGAATAATTGGTAAGACTGGACCAAATGGTTCTTCTCATGCTAATCGCATTTCTGAGGTAACATGGTCAATTAAAGTTGCACTAATTAAATTATCTTTTCGTTGATTACCAAGTATTAATGTTGCTTTTTTTACTAAAGCATCATCAATTAAACCTTGTAAAAAATCTGCAGCTTTTAAATCAATGACAGGAATAATAGCTTTATTATCTAATGGCGAACCTGCTTCTAACTTGCTAACTTCTATTTTTAATAATTTTACTAGTTCATCAGCAATTGTTTCATCTACTAATACTCGCTTAATAGCCGTACAACGTTGTCCAGAATATGCATAAGCACCAGCAACAATTTCTTTTACTGCTTTTGTTAAATCAGCATCTTTTAATACTAAAGCTGGATCTTTTCCTCCTAATTCTAATACTAAGTCTTTTCCATGTCCTAATTTGCGAATATGATTGCCAACAGCAACTGACCCAGTAAATGAAATAACATCAATTTCAGGATTTAAAACTAATAAATCTCCAATATCACGTCCACGACCAGTTACAACATTAAAAACACCTTTCGGAAAACCAACTTCAAAAGCTAATTTTGCCATATATAACCCAGTTAAACTGCCATTTGTTGCCGGTTTAAAAACAACAGTATTACCAACAACTAAACTTGGTACAATTTTTGCAATACTTAAATTAACAGGATAATTAAATGGTGAAATTGCCAAAATAACACCTTTTGGAACACGAGAAAAAATCCCTAATTTATTTTTAATATTTCAACCATCCCCAGTTAATGTTTCTGGAAAAACTCGTTTTGCTTCTTCAATTGTGTAATCAATATATTCAATACTACGTTCTACTTCAACTTGACCATCTTTTAAACTTTTTCCAATTTCATGGGCCATAATTTTCGCAAGCTCTGTCTTATGACTTTCTAATAATTTTGCTCATTTTTGCAAATAACTAATTCGTTCAAATAAAGCTAAATTTGCTCATTCTTTTTGTGACTGTCGAGCCCACTTAAACGCTTCATTTATTTCTTTTTCTTTTAGAGCTGGAACACGACCATATGGCTTATTATTAATTGGTGAAATTATTTCTAATCAATCCCTATTATTGATTAATTCACCATTAATTAATGCATTCAATTCCAAATTCATTTTACCGCCTCGTTTCTTTCTACATTATTCTATTTATATTTTATGCTTTTTTAAAATTATTAAAAGATACTTTCCACATTTAAATTATTGTTTATAATAAAATGTTTTAATGTTGTTAACGCACGTTCACTATATGCTAAATATTTTTCATTTTTACTTTTAAAATGTTGTTCAAAGGGAGGGATAATGCCAAAATTTGCTTTCATTGACTGAAAATTAGTTTTTGAAGCATTAATAATATAATTCACTAATGCGCCCATCATTGTTTCGGGTGGAAATGTTAACATTGGGTCATTATTTAATAATCTTGCAATATTTAGGGCACTAATAATTCCTGTGGCTGTTGATTCAACATATCCTTCAACGCCAATAATTTGACCAGCAAAAAATAAATTCTGATGTTTTTTTACTTGTAAAAATTGATTTAATAAAATTGGAGAATTAATAAAATTATTCTTATGAATAACACCATATCGTACAATCTGAGCATTTGCTAAACCTGGAATCATACTAATAAGGCGTTGCTGCTATGGAAACTTCAAATTAGTTTGAAAACCAACTAAATTATATAATAGACTTCTTGCATAACCTATTAAAATAATTGTAAATATTTTTAAAAAGATAC
>NZ_MQTY02000127.1:0-2668 GCF_016082285.1 Spiroplasma sp. Moj | reverse complement strand
AGTATTTCTGACATAAATTAAAATAATTAATGACATTTTGATAAATATAATTTATTTCTTTTGTAAGTTTTTGTTGTAAATATCATTTTTTTATTTTTCGTTGTAATGAATATAATTCATTTTCAGTTGGAATGCTTGTTACCATATACTTTTTCATTTTAATCTCCATTCTAATTTAAAGACTAAATCAGTGGTCTAAAATGTATATGGTTTTCACATTGGATTTTTTATGATGAGTTGCTAATTGTTTTAATTAAGCATAAAATATTAACAAACATAAGGGGAAGAATGAAAAATGTCAGAAAAATTATCGTTAAAAGAGCAAGTTGAGATTTTACCAACTAAACCAGGATGCTATTTATTTTACAATAATTATCATCAAGTATTGTATGTTGGAAAGGCAAAAAACTTACGAAGTCGTGTTAGTTCTTATTTTAACAAAGTGTATAATTATAAAACAACCCGCTTAGTTCAAGAAATAGTTCGTTTAGAAACAATTATTACGAAAACTGAAAAAGAGGCACTAATTTTAGAACATAATTTAATTAAGCAGTACAAACCAAAATACAATATTTTGTTAAATGATGATAAACATTATCCTTATATTGTAATTACAAAAGAAAAAGACCCTCAATATTTGTATGTTCGTAATGTTCATCAAAAATATGCTCGCTATTATGGACCATTCCCAGAAGGGAGTCATGCGCGGAAAATTATTAAAGTCTTAGAACGATTATATCCTTTACGTCGTTGTAAAGAAAATCTTGGAAAACCTTGCCTTTATTATCATATTAATCAATGCTCAGGTGCTTGTTTTAAATCAGTTCCTTCAGAATATTATACAAAAATGATTAAAAAAGTTCATAATTTTTTTAAAGGTAATTTTATTGAAACAAAAAAACTACTAGAGAAACGAATGTTTCAAGCCGCAGATAACTTACAATTTGAAGAAGCACATAAATTAAAAGTTTTAATTCGAAACTTAGATTGAACTTTATCATCACAAACAGTTGAAATGTTAAACCAAAATGATGATTTAGATGTGATTAGTTTATATCAAACTACTGAGCATTTAGTGTTAACAACTTTATTTTATCGTGCTGGAAAATTAAGCTATAAAGATTATGAATATTATCATCTTGATTTTGCTGAAGATTACCAAGAATTATACCGCTTATATTTGCAAAATATTTATCAAAAAAATATTTTATCCACAAAAATAATTGTTAACGAAGCAATTGCATTACCAGAATTAAACTTGTTATTTGATAATCGTGTTTTTCATCCTAAAACACCAATTGAAAAAACAATTATGAAATTAGCGACTGAAAATAGTTATGAATCTTATGTCCAATACCAGACAACTGCCCAACGAGAATTAAATAATGCTGAAGTTTTAAAAGAGTTACAAATGCTTTTAGGTTTATCAGAATTACCATATTTAATTGAAATGATTGATATTGCTAATATTAATAATGAGTTTGTGACTGGTGGGGTTATTGTTTATAAAAATGGTCGTTCATCACGAAATGATTATCGTAAGTATAATTTAGAAATTTCATATCAAGATGATACGCACCGTATTGCGGCGGTTGTTGCTCGTCGTTATCAAAAGATTATTCAAGAAGAACAAGCCCTTCCCAATTTAATTATTATGGATGGTGGGATTCAACAAGTTAATGCTTGTTTAAAAGAACTAGCAAAATTAGATTTATCAATTCCCGTGATTGGTTTAGTTAAAAATGATCATCATAAAACTGACCATTTACTTAATTTAAAAAAAGAGAAAGTATATTTGGATAAAAGTAGTCGTTTATTTTTATTTTTAACAAGAATGCAAGATGATGTTCATAATTTTGCAATTACTAGTTTTCGCCGCCGGCAAACAAAAGCTTTGACAACAAGTATTCTAGAAACAATCCCATGGTTTGGAAAACAACGAATTAAATTATTAAATCACCATTTTGAAAGTATTGGTGCAATTCAAAAAGCAAATGATGCTGAATTATATCAGTTATTGCATAATAAAAAACTTATTGAAAATTTAAGAAAATTTTTGGAACATTTTGGTAAATAACTTTTTTTCGGTATAATAATTAAGTACAAAATTAAACAATGAAAGGAGTAGAGATTTATCCATCGAGTCCAACGAAAAGATTTATTATTAGCATATTTGTGTCAAAAACTTTTTCACGAAATGAATCATGTTCTTGAATATGTTCGAAAATATAATATTTCAGCAACAACTGCGCGCCGTGATTTAAAAGAACTTGAAAGTGAAGGAATTATTACAATGTATTATGGTGGTATTAATTTTTTAGGAGTTCATAATAAAACATGTAATATTAATGTTCGAACAAGTAGTATTAATTTTGATAAAAAAATGATTATCGGAAAAAAGTTAACAAATTTGTTAGAAAAAAATGATGTTATTTTTGTCGGAGCAGGATCAACTTGTGAAATTTTTGTTACTTTAATTGATAAACCAATAAAAATTGTCACTAATTCATTTCGAATTTTACAATTGGCAAAAGATAATCCTAATGTTNAATAGACTTCTTGCATAACCTATTAAAATAATTGTAAATATTTTTAAAAAGATACTAATAGCAAATTATAATTTTAATTAATTATGTCTTTTATTTAAAAATTTAATATTTTCCTACAA
>NZ_MQTY02000126.1:0-2681 GCF_016082285.1 Spiroplasma sp. Moj | reverse complement strand
TTAATTAAGCTATTTAGTGAATTTTCATATAAATAGTATTTCTGACATAAATTAAAATAATTAATGACATTTTGATAAATATAATTTATTTCTTTTGTAAGTTTTTGTTGTAAATATCATTTTTTTATTTTTCGTTGTAATGAATATAATTCATTTTCAGTTGGAATGCTTGTTACCATATACTTTTTCATTTTAATCTCCATTCTAATTTAAAGACTAAATCAGTGGTCTAAAATGTATATGGTTTTCACAAAGAAAAACATAAAATTTATTGAATTTTTTTAAGATAACGATATAATTAATTATGGTTGTTTCAGTTTCAACCGCTTTTTGACTTTTAAGTACCTAAAGGATATGCAATACTTATCTACTTACAAGGCGAGTCTAAACTGGAGGTGTAAAAATGTTTGCAATAATTAAAACTGGAGGGAAACAACTTCGCGTTTCTCAAGGTGATGAAATATTTGTTGAAATGTTAAATGGTAATGAAGGTGAAAAAGTTAATTTCACTGAAGTTTTAATGATTGATGGAGAAGTAGGAACTCCTTTTATTAAAGGAGCATCAGTAACAGGAACAATTTTAAAACAAGGAAAGCAAAAGAAAATTGTTGTTTTCCATTATAAACCAAAGAAAACACAACATAAAAAATATGGGCATCGTCAGCCATATACAAAAGTTAAAATTGATCAAATTTTGTTATCAGGTTCTGCTAAAGGAACAACAACAGATGCCAAAGCTAAACCTACGGTAACAAAATCAACAACTGCTACAAAGTCAACTGTAAAACCTGTTACTGATAAAAAACCAGTAACAACAGAAAAAACAGCAACAACAAAAGCAGTTTCTTCAGGTGATAAAAAACCAGTAGCGGCAAAGCCAGCAACTAAAAGTTCATCAACAACATCAGCAAAAAAACCAGCATCAAAAACAAAACAAAGTGACAAGTAAAACATTATGATTAAGATTATAATTACGAAAACTGAGAAAAAAATTAAAAAAATTGAAATTACTGGTCATGCTAAAGCAGCTGAATATGGTAAAGATCTTGTTTGTGCCGCAATAACAGGAATTGCAACTGGTGGTTTAAATGCAATTGATCAAATTAAACCAAATAGTTGTCAATTCATTGTTAAAGAAAGAATAATTATTATTACAGTAAAAAATAATAGTGCTGACTTACAAGTTATGTTACAAACAATTTATTATCAATTTTTAACAATTTATCAGCAATATCAAAAATTTATTAGTGTAAAGGAGGTTGAAGAATAATGATGAAGTTCGCATTAGGCTTACAGTTATTTGCTTCAAAAAAAGGAGTAGGATCGACTAAAAATGGTCGTGATTCACATTCAAAACGATTGGGTGCAAAAAGAGCTGATGGCCAAACAATTAGAGCAGGATCAATCATTTATCGTCAACGTGGAACAAAAGTTCACCCAGGAGTAAATGTTGGGCGTGGTGGTGATGATACCTTATTTGCCTTAATTGATGGAATTGTTAAGTTTGAAAAATTTGGACGAAATAAAACAAAAGCATCAGTTTATCAAAAACAAGTTAAATAAATAAAAAAAATACTAATTTGTTGAAAAAAAGTAGAATTAGTATTTTTTTTATGGTTATAATATATCTATTAAAAAGAAGATTAGAATGATTTGCAATTAAAAAACTTGAAAAGATTGACAAGTTTATTATCAATTATTGTTTGCCATTTTAATCAGCTTTAGTTTTTTAGTGTTGTTTTATCAATTCAATATATTTATATAACAGGCTCAATTGTGATGATTATTTATTTCTTATCTTTTATAAAATATCAAAGTGAGATAACAGGAACAAATATTTATCAAGAACAAAATCTTTGAAAATTTTATTTTTGTCAAATTATTGGAAAAATTATTAATATAGTCCATGGGAAGTGTCGTTACCAAACAGGGAAGGCATGCCCCTATCAATATTTTTCTTAAATGTGCATCAAGTATTTGCAGGAGTATTTGGTGCACGATGATTTCTGAACACGATGATAGTGTTGTTTCAGAATTAGTTTTCTAAACTAAAACTACTATTCAATTTTTTAGAGACAGAATTATAATAATAAGAAAAATTTGAGAAAGAAATGCAGCGATATTTTTTTATTAATCAAAAGAAATATTATTCGTTAAGGACAATTATTAATAATTTATTAGTAATTGTTTTTTATTTTTAAAAGAAAGGAATTAAAAAATGAAAAAGAAGAAGCATGTTAGCAAGTTTGGTTTTATTGTTTCCACATTAGGGGCAGCAATTGGACTTGGTAATGTATGGGGGTTCCCCACCTTATTAAAGCAAAATGGAGGTTTAGCATTTTTTGTTTTATATATTTTAGCAATTATTACTTGTGGCATTCCGTTATTAATTTTAGAATTCAACATTGGTAATATGCGACGTAAATCGTTAATTAATATTTTTGATGAAGAAAACCCAAAAGCAAGTAGGTTTATCAGTTGATTTGAATCAGCCTTTATGTTTATTGTCGCTAATTACTATACCGTATTAATTGGTTATGTTTTAATTTCATTAATATTAAATTTTACATCNTCAATAGACTTCTTGCATAACCTAGTTATTTTAAAATTCCTATAAAATATATTTAAAATAGAAATTATAGGAATCTAAAATTATGAAATTTGATAAATTTGATTTTATT
>NZ_MQTY02000125.1:0-2711 GCF_016082285.1 Spiroplasma sp. Moj | reverse complement strand
CCTAATTTTCCATGACTTAATGGTTTTATGAGTGCTAATGTTTATAGTTTTTATAACGATGCCTTTTGAGGTGATAAGTCTGCTGGTAAAGGTTATTTACCATTTGAAATATTTAGAGAACAAGAAAATGATAAAGTCGGTGCTATGATTGGTGCAAATGCTACTAGTTTAGGTTTTACAACTTTATTAACTGATAAATTTAAAGGGACTGTTTTAACTAATGATGGTAAACCAACCGAAGAATTAGTTTATTCAACTTATAATTTAAAACAATTAAATCCTAAAACTAACCGAGTTTATTTAATTAATGAAAAAAACCAAATCAGTNGATGCACAAACANCAGTTAGTNATAGTGAAAAAGATAATGATTGCGAATTTTTACAAACACCNGNTGGNACAAATTGTAGTTATATNATTGATATGTTTTCAATCCAANCNTTATATAAAGGTAATTTTGAAATTATCTTTTATGCTGATAACCCATATACAAATAATGAAGAAGATTATTTAAGATTATCAGTATGAAGTTTTAGAGGTAAAACAAAAAGTGTTTTAAATAATTATTTACGCGATATGACAACTAACTATAAAACTAGTTTCTTATTACCACATGATTATGAAATACCAACATTTAATTACCCACAATATGTCTTACCACCAGTGCCATATAACTATCAACCTTATACNAAAGATATTATGCCTTCTGATGTAGTTCAACCATTAAAAACTAAAATTATAGTACCAGCACAATGCAAACGAGCTTCTTCTGATACTCCTAATAGTTTTATTAATTTATTTTCTGATGAATTTAAGAATGCCTATTATGAAGTTGAAATTGATTTAAAACAAATTGATCCAACAATTCAAAGTATTAGTAAATTCCAAGATGCTTATAAAACAATAGAAATAAGTAATTTAGATAATTTACAGATTGAATGTGGACCGCCTGAAATAGAGAATTTTATTCCTAATAGAAATATTAATTTAAATGGTGGTCGTAATGCTTGTTATGCTGATTTTGGTTCATTAGCAAATATAACTTTAAAAGAAAGTGGTCGTTCACAAGTTGATAAAGTTAATTTTCCAAATACTTTTACAATAGATACAAAAGAAATAACTAATGATATTCAAACATTTGAACCTATTGCGTATACTAATGGATTACCAAGTCATAATGATTATGAAAATAGTTATATAACTGAAAAAGGTAAAAGTAGTGGAGATATTAAATTTTTACTTCAAATAACAAAATTATCTAATAATGATAAAGATGAAATTAAAGAAACATATTTACAAGTATATTATACAAATGATTTAAAATTAAAAATTAGATTTTCAAAATTAATATTTACTCAATTATCTCTGCGTAATAATAATTCCAATTTTCTATTTTTTTATTCTGGTAATTATAAAAATATTATATTGGATGTTTCTAATCCTAATGTATTAGGTATTAGAAATAAAAGTGATAACGCAGTAAAAATTACAATAAAACCAAGATAAAAAAAGATATATAAATCTCTTTTTTATTCTCCATTAATTTTTATATTACCTTTATCATCAACTATTAAATCAGGTTCTTGTGTATCTAAATTTCAACGATAAACTGATTTAAAATTATTATTATTTTTTCCTCAAATTAAAGTTGGTTCATTAATTGATTTAAAAATAATTAAATCAATATTAGTATCATTATGTGAATAATAGCGTAATTGAATTTTATATTCTTCTTTTTCCTGTAAAAGTTTATATCTATATTCATGTTTTGGAGGTATTATTTCTTCATCATTTTTAAACTTGGTAATATTTCAATTTTTACCTTTTCAGGCAATATAATAATATTTATTATCAACTGTATTAAATGCTTTTTCTTGTGGTGCTATTCATTTTAAATTGTCTTTAATTTCTTGGTTAACAGTATTTATTTGGTTTTCTTTTTTTAATTGTGCTAATTCTTCTGGTGTATATTCTTGTGGTGTATTACAAGCAACTAAACTTGTTGTACTTGTTCCTACTAATGTAATTGCACCAATAATACTTAATAATATTTTCATTTTTATTAACCTTCTCTCCATTTTTTATTTTTTGAAATTGCTGGTAAAAAAACATCAAATTCTTTTTGACCATTTGTTTTATTTTTTCCTAAAATTATTATTGTAATTTTTTTAGATATCGTTAAATCAATATATCGTGGTTGAAACTGATTAAAATAATCTTTAAAAGCAAGTATAAAATCATTTTCAGTTAATGAATCATCAATTGTTTTTACTGCTTCTAAAACTTTTTGTTTTAATGCAAAAACTAATTCATATTCTTTTACTTCGTTTGGATTATTAGCATTAATCTTAGTTGGCGAATTAATAGAATTAATAAATAAAATATTTTTATCAATTTTTCATTTTAGTTTTTGGTTTTCATCTTTTAGTTTTTGGTTTTCATCTTTTAGTTTTTGGTTTTCATCTTTATTATTAAAAGGTTTTTTATAATTACAAGATATTAAATTTATTGTTCCGGTTGAAACTAAACTTATTACACTTAAAATTCCTAATAATCTTTTCATTTTAATTAACCCCCTTTTCTAATATTTATTAATTTATTAAATTATATATATATATATATATATAATCAAGGGTAAATTAGATAATAAATGTGAAAACCATATACATTTTAGACCACTGATTTAGTCTTTAAATTAGAATGGAGATTAAAA
>NZ_MQTY02000124.1:1832-2742 GCF_016082285.1 Spiroplasma sp. Moj | reverse complement strand
TGATTTCTATTTTAAATATATTTTATAGGAATTTTAAAATAACTAGGTTATGCAAGAAGTCTAGTATTTCTGACATAAATTAAAATAATTAATGACATTTTGATAAATATAATTTATTTCTTTTGTAAGTTTTTGTTGTAAATATCATTTTTTTATTTTTCGTTGTAATGAATATAATTCATTTTCAGTTNGAATGCTTGTTACCATATACTTTTTCATTTTAATCTCCATTCTAATTTAAAGACTAAATCAGTGGTCTAAAATGTATATGGTTNTNANAAAGATAGTTTATATAAAGTATTGTATTGCTAAAATAATAGTGTAAAATAGTTATAACGGTTTATCCTTTTAACAAAAAAGTAATTTACGGTTTATGCTTTCCGCCTTAAAAAGACTTATGCTGACTTGTTATTCGAACAAGAATAAAAAAAGAGAGGTTTATAAAATGGCAATTACAAAAGAACAATTAATAGAACAAGGTTTAAGTGAAGAAATAGCAGATAATATATTAAATGAATTTCATAATGAAACAAAACAAATTATTGAGGGTATTCAAAAGCGTAAAGATACTATTTCAAAAGAAGAGTATTTAAAAGTTGCTAATGAATTAGATGAATTAAAAGCATTTAAAGGTGTTCCATCGACTAAAATTAAAAATATTAAAAATAATTTAAATAAAGTTAGTGGTAATTCTTTAACTGAAAAAATGCAAACTTTAAAAGAATTAAAACCTGATTTGTTTGTTGAAGAACAACTATCAGTTTCACCTGGTAATTTAATTAAAGATATGATTGAAAAATCGGTTGAAAATAAAAATGATGAAATTGAAACTATTAAAGAAAAAGGAGCATATACTCCTGAGGAAATTAAAAAATTAACTGATTATACACTTAAAAACCTTAGATAATAA